>DATBWO010000098.1:0-3139 GCA_036514775.1 Dehalococcoidia bacterium
CTCGAGCCCTCCTTACCGCTTAAGCCACGGTATTTATGGCCTCATCCTGGCCAATGATACGGCGATGTAGAGCCTCCTCCATCTGTAGAAGGCGACTGGTTTCATCGATAGTCAACTTTACCACAGGTATGCCCGTCCACATGCTGGCTACCTCGGCAATATCCTCTGAGGTAACTACAGGTCGGCCCTGTTCTTGTTTAACTTGCCACTCCTTCTTCATAGTATCGATTTTTTCCGTTAGCTGAAGCTCACGATCGCGCAACTCGCTGGAATACTCATACTGTTGCGCTGCGATAGCCGCTTCTTTTTCCTTGCAGACACTTTCCAAGGCTCGCCTTGCCTCAGTTAAGCCGATGGGGGCACTACCCCGTTTAATGCGTACTCGAGAACTAGCTTCATCTACCAAATCAATAGCCTTATCAGGCAAAAAGCGGTCCGCTATATATCTGGTAGCCAGTGTAGCCGCTGTCTGCAAGGCTTCGTCGCTTATATCCAATTGGTGAAATTCCTCATATCTGTGTTTAATGCCCCGCAATATTTCCAAGGTTTCTTCCATAGTAGGTTCGGCTACCAAGACAGGTTGAAACCGCCGTTCCAAAGCCGGGTCTTTCTCCACATATTTACGGTAGTCGTCCAAAGTAGTAGCACCAATACATTGAATCTCGCCACGCGACAATGAAGGCTTCAAGAGGTTAGAGGCATCAACCGCACCTTCAGCTGCTCCGGCACCCACAATGGTCTGCATTTCATCAATAAACAAGATGCAATTACCGGCAGCTTTTTCTTCCTCAATAACTTTTTTCAGCCTTTCCTCAAATTCACCACGATATTTTGTTCCCGCCACTAGGGCACCTATATCTAGGGCTATTATCCTTTTTCCCTGCAATATCTCAGGAACCTCCCCGGCTACTATGCGTTGGGCTAACCCTTCGACAATAGCCGTTTTACCTACACCTGCTTCACCTATGAGTGCGGGATTATTTTTAGTACGACGACTCAGTATTTGAATTATCCGCTCAATTTCCTTGTGACGCCCAATAATAGGGTCAAGCTTATCCGCCCGGGCTAGGGCACTTAAATCGGTCCCAAGTTGATCCAATGTCGGTGTGCGTGTGGCAGCGCGACCTGAAGTACGAGCTCGTGTAGTCTCCTGCCTAACAGCTCGATTGACTTCATCACGTGCTCGCTCCAAGGTAATACCAAAACTCTCTAAAACACTAAAAGCTACCCCTTCGCTTTCACGCAGTAATCCAAGCAAAAGGTGCTCAACTCCTATATAGCTGGAATTAAGACGGCGGGCCTCATCCACAGCAAACTCGATGGCTCTTTTTGCCCGAGGAGCGAGGTCAACCTCTCCACTGGTAGCCCGATGCCCTCTTTTCCCAATTACAAATTCTACGGCTGCCTGGACCTTATTCATCGAGATACCCAAACTACTCAAAACTTTGGCGGCAATCCCTGACTCTTCCCCTACTATCCCCAACAATATGTGCTCAGTATCGATGTAATTGTGGCCCAGACGTTGTGCCTCCCCTTGAGCCCGAGTTAGCACTCTACGAGCCCCTTCAGAAAACCTTTCAAATCCTGTGCTCATTTCAATCCTACTCGCAATTCTAATTCAAAGTATAGAACATACTACCCTTTCCGTCAACCAGCCCAGCTTACTTGAACCAAGTGATAGGAAGGTAATATAATACCACAAAATCATTATTGAAGGTTAATAGAAATGCGTGTTACTGGTGGTAAAGTAAAGGGAACTCGGTTAAAAACTCTACCAAGGCACTCAATTAGACCTACGACCAGCGTAGCAAGGCAAGCTATATTCTCTCTTTTGGATAACATGAACACCAGCTGGTGCCAGGTCCTTGATTTATACGCCGGCAGTGGTGCTCTAGGTATTGAAGCTCTAAGTCGCAGGGCAGAATGGGTTGATTTTGTTGACCACAGAAAAAGTTGCTGTGACCTTATTAGAACCAACCTGGGAAAAATAGGGGAACTACAGCGGGCTCGCATTTATTGCTGTACTGTGAGCAAAGCACTTGCCTTCCTTGACAGAAGTTATAACATTATTTTCATAGACCCACCTTACTCTGACCCTTCGACAAATGATTTACTCATAAGTCTAGCTAACTCAAAATTGCTAGGGGAAAATTCTACAATCGTGCTTTGCCACGCAAACCGCTTCCCTTTAGATTCCGACTATGACGGACTTCATCTTGTTAAGCAGCGCCGCTACGGTGATACTTTTATTTTCATATATCAAAAGGAGGTTTAACTATGGTCATAGCAGTTTATCCAGGCACCTTTGACCCCATCACCTGCGGGCACATGGACATTATTGAACGAGCAGTACCTCTGGTCGATAAGTTAATCATCGGCATTTATGAAAATCTTACTAAACGGCCGCTTTTTTCTCTGGAGCAAAGGGTAAAGCTAGCAGAAGAGGCGATAAAGGACCTGTCTAACGTCGAGGTCAAAGCTTTTAAAGGGCTGACTGTGGATTTCATACACCAAGTAAGAGGAAAGGTTATGCTCCGTGGTTTAAGAGCAAACTCTGACTTTGAACGAGAATTTGAAATGGCGCTGATGACCAGAAAGCTGGCGCCAGACATTGAACTGATCTGCTTGATGACTAGCTCTCAATATCAATTTCTTAGCTCAACCTTAATTAAGGAAGTAGCTGAGTTAGGAGGCTGTCTTGAGGGCATGGTTCCTGAGCACGTAGCCGTAGCTCTAAAGAAAATGTTTCCCACGCCTACTAAGCTTGCCACTGGTAAAGGCAAAATATAAAATTAAGGCCAAAAGTTAAGGAGGTAATAGAAAGATGGCATACAAAATTACTGAGGACTGCATTAGCTGTGGTGCCTGCGAACCAGAATGCAAAAATGAGGCCATAGCTGAGGGGGAGGAAATATATGTTATTGACCCCAATAAATGCACTGAGTGTGTCGGCTGGTTCGAGACACAAAAGTGTGTTGAGGTTTGCCCTGTAGAGGCTTGCAGTCCTGACCCTGCTCACAAGGAAACGCGGGAGCAACTATTGAACAAGTGGCGCAAGCTCCATCCCGGTAAGACTCCGGCTGCCACTTAAAATAGGTCTTGTCAAATATTCCAGGCGAAAAGCCGTCTTGCGTAGTGA
>DATBWO010000099.1:0-6539 GCA_036514775.1 Dehalococcoidia bacterium
CTCCAAACTATGCCGATGTCATCGGGCAGCCGCACGTTCGATCTCAGTTACCGGCGCAGCCTCCACCACAACCCTGGGAACTCCCAGCAGGGAAAGTACCTTATCCGAAGGGTTAATATGGGGCGGCTTGATGGTGCCTAAATCAGCGCCCTCAGCCTGACGTTGAGAGATGTATCTAGCAAAAGCACCTCCAGGGAGGAAGGTAACCTTTATGGGTTTCAAGCCAAGCATAGTCTCCGGGTCACTATAGGCACCGTACTGGTTATAGTGATATACACTATCCAGCTTTCGCAGCTCGCCATATACTGTTGCCACTACAGCCTCTTCGCTGGCAATATAATTATCTTGAAGTTCCAAATAGAGATGTAATATTGTCCTATCCCCAACTGCCTCTTTACGCGCCGTCCAATCTTTGTAAGGAATACCGCTGCTTTCAATCGCTTCCCAAATTACCTTTTCCGTAAGACGCCCGAATCCGGAAATATCAATGCGGTCATCAGCCCGGCTATAAAACACCATCTGCGGGATAGCAATGTTCAACTCCTCATTTTGCAGCGAAGTTATCCTTATCATATCGCCAATCCTATACCTGACAAAGGTCCCACCATGAAAGTTGGTAAGGACTATCTCATAATTCTCACCAGCCTTTACCTCATCCAGCAAAATAGTTTTCGGCTGGTAGGAATGGTTCATCTGCCATTTGAACCATTCCCTTTCAGGAATGAACTCGAAGAAGTTGAGGTTGGGTATAAAAGTCATGCCTTCGTAATCCCAAGTTTGCAGAGCGCAAATGTCTCCTTCACAACTGGCATAATGCTCAAGAGGACGTCTACCCCACAATTGCTCCACTTTTTCCTTGAAAATTGTGGTATCACTGCCACCACATATTATCCCTCTCACTGTCCACAGGTCTTTGGGCAACAGCGAGCGGCGGGCTAGCTTGCTCTTAACCAGCCCTTTGGTTACTCGAAATAATGCCCGGGGATGAGCCAACAAAAAGCGGATGCTTATATTTCCCGAGCCCTTCCTAATTTGTTCTCCGGCATAGACTAATGGTGAAGTTATGCCACCGAAACCATCAAGGCCACGGTATAGTGCTTCTTCGAAGCCAAGCTTTATGCACTGCTCAAAAGGCAGCCCTTCTCTTTGGGAAGGCAAAAAATCGCAATTGATTGCTTCTTTTGTTACGTGAGCTAAAAAACCCGTTCCATACTCTGGGGGCCCTAAAGTGTGCAGCACCTTCAAATGTTCCTTAAACCCGGAGAGGTCACCTCTACTTTTACAGCCGGAAAAAATAATCTCGGCTGCCTGCACCTTCTCCATTTCACGAACAAAGTCCACCGAAAGGGGTACCCATTTAATATAGGGTTTTTCAGACGTACCTGAAGTCCTCACCCACCCGGCAACCTGGGCTGGTAATATATCATCCCTCCTTTCTATAAGTTCCGGACAATAATCAGTATAGGTAGTTAATGGCACCTGCTCCCGGAATTCTTCCACAGTGGTAGGCATAACACCACGCATCAGCCTCCTCCCCAGTTCGCAGTTCTTTAATAGCTCGATTTGCTCCAGAAGCAACCTCTTCTGGATAGCCATAACTTGCTCCAGGCTGAGGTCAAGAAAGCCACAGCACATCTGCCATAGCTCTTCCTTTCTGCCCTGCCGTAATAACTCAATCGGCCTTATCATAGCGCACCCATTTTATGTCGCCTTGAGCTCGACATCTCATCGAGCAGCCGCACGCTCAGCTTCGGTTGCCGGCACAGCTTCCACCACCACCTTGGGAACTCTCAACAAAGAAAGCGCCTCATCAGAGGGATTAATACGCGGCGGCTTCAGACTTCCCAATACAACACCCTCAGCCCGCCGCTGGGAGACATAACTAAGAAAGGCGCCCTGGGGAAGCAAGGTAACTTTCACCGGGGTTAAACCCAGCACAGTTTCTACATCGCCGATAAGGCTGTAGAAATTGCAGCGATGTTTCCCGTCTAATTTTTTAAACTGCTCGCGTATCGCTGTCGCCAAACTTCCTTCACTGGCAATAGACCCCTCTCTGAGTTCCAGATAAAAATGCAATACAGGTTTATTATCAATTGCTTCCTCGCGTGCTACCCAATCTACATAAGGAATGCCGGCATTATCAATCGCCTCCCCAATCATTCTCCCCGTCAGCCGACCGAGACCAGTAATATCAACAATATCGTCAGCCCGACTATGGAATATCATCTGGGGAATATCAATATTGAGTTTTTCATTTCGCAGTGAGGTTATCTTTATTATGTCGCCCATCCGATACCTCGTCATAATGCCGCCATGAAAATTGGTGATGACCATCTCGTATTTCTCACCCGCCTTTACCTCGTCCAGCAAGATAGTCTTCGGCTGGTAGGAATGGTCTAGCTGCCATTTGAACCACTCTCTTTCCGGAATGAACTCGAAGAAGTTGAGGTTGGGAATAAAGGTCATGCCCTCATGGTCCCATGTCTGAGTGGCATAAACACCACCCTCGGTAGCGCCGTATATTTCCAGAGGTTGCTTTCCCCACAGTTCCTCCACCCTATCCCGGAAAATGGCACTGTGGGCGCCTCCCCCCACGACCACCTTAACCGACCATAAGTCCTTGGGCAATAGAGGTCGGCGAGCCAGTTTGCTTTTAATTAACCCTCTAATGAAGCGCGCAGATGCCCTGGGATGAGATAGTAAAAAACGAGTGTCCGTATTTAGTGCTCCTCGCTTAAACATCTCCCCGATATAAACTAAGATAGCAGGCAAACCACCAATAGCATCAAGCCCCTGAGATAAAGCCTCCTTAGAACCAGCTTCCATTTTCTCTTGAAATGTCGTTCCCGCTGCATTCCAGGGGAAGATGTCACAGCCAAGTGCCTGTTGAACCAGATATACCACGACGCCCGACCCGTAATTACGAGAGCCCATGGTGGCCAAAAGTTTCAAATGTTCTTTCGCCAGAAAATCGCCTTGAGGGTTGCAGGAGCCCAAAAGCCCAACGCCACCAGCCACCCGCTCAAACTCATATAAGAACCTCTCAGATAAGGGCACCCATTTGAAGTTATACTCACCGATCCTGCCTTCTGTATGCACCCAGATGGCAGGCTTGGGCGGCAACACGTCTTCCCTTTTTCCCACAAGCTCAGGTAAGTAATCAGAATAGGTGGTCAAAGGCACTTGCTCCCGGAATTCTTCCACCGTCTCCGGCATGGCGCCACGCATCACCTTCCTGCCCAACTCGCTGTTCTTCAACAGCTCAATCTCCTCCAGAAGCAGCCTCTTCTGGATAGCCATAAACTGTTCCAGGCTGAGGTTAAGAAAGCCGCAGCACATCTGCCATAGCTCTTCTTTTCTGCCCTGACGAAGTAACTCAATCGGCCTTGCCATAAGTATCCTCCAGTTTTCCTCCGTGTCGTTCAGGATGACAAAGGGAGGCATCATTATCTTGAGGATAGTATGACAAGCAGGGAATAGCTTGGGAAGAGATTATGTTCTAGAAGATAGTTCTATTTGAAGCTGTGGAGAATGTGATTGCGGAGAAAAATGCGCGGAAAAGTAGATTAGGAGCTTTTTACTTTTGCCGAGCCGCCTAGACCTTGCAGTTTCCGGGTTAATTGCTCGAATTCGCTATCGCTGGGTTGCTTGCCTAGCTCTAACCCATAGCTGATGAAGAATTCCAGGAAATTGCGCAATAGCTCTTTCGTGCCTTCTTGAAACTGGTGAAATTCATCTCGGGTTACGCTGCCTTGCTTTTTACCGTCTTCCTTTTCCTTCAACTCACTCTCAATGAGAAAGTTGAGGAACTCAGCCCGCCCCAGATCGCCGCGATTGTCGTCTATCCTTTTCACCAGCTCAGCATCTACTATTAGCATTCTTTTTTCAGACATATACCGCTCCTCTCATAAACACTCCTTAGATTTTTATTTTTTTATATTAAAAGGGGTGACCTCACTCTACTTCCAGGCACCCCTCTGTAACTCCACAACATTATGAGCCTCAAGCTCCGTTGCCATTATTGCCATTTCGGAACTCGAGTACTTCAACTATGCAGTTTATATTTTTGAGCAGCTCCCCTCCTTTGTCCGTTACCTGGTAGGTAACTACGGGATTCCCCATCTCCACTTTGTTAATGAACCCGTGGCTCAAGAGGAAACCAAGATACTTCTGTATCTGGGCATAGCTCATATTGGCGCTATACATAATCTCTGTCTTGCCAGCGCCGTTTCCCCCCACTCTGAGCATATCAGCTATTATCTCTATATTAGACCTTCGCCGATTCATTTTACTACACCACCATTTAGTACTTTTGGCTATTACTATTATACTACCTCAACGGCACCTGTCAAGCCCCCCCCCAATGCGGTTCTCCTCTTTATTGATTGACACCTAATTTACCTTTTGATAAGCTCTTCTTTAATATGTTAGAAATGCTACGGGATATTCTCTTTGCCTTAGGTGGTGGAGCTTTAATTGGAATCCTTTCATCAATGGCTTTTGAAAAAGGGTCTATCTGGCCAGAGATAATAGGCGGAGTATCAGCCATCGCACTAGTCATTAGAGCTTTCCGCTCCTTCCCCTCAAAATGATATGACTTCAGTTCTGCCACTGCCTTACGCCATAAAATATAAAATACACATAAACCTATCCCCAGTGTATAAACTACTACTAATATCATCTTACCCTCAAAACTATATATCGTCATAGCTTTGTTACCATTACTGAAGGATATGACTTTAACCTCGTGATTCCCCCTTTTCTCATCTTTGGCTTTGGTCTTTTCCTATAAGCCCTAAAGGGATGGCGCATCTCCTCAAGAGTTAATTTCCTATCTGGCTTTGGCGGTGGCTTTGGCATCTGGCTCTTGATTACATCTAGCCAGCTTTTATGAGGGAAGTCTATTTTGGCTACTTGAGCGGGTGTCTTATCCTTTAGACTTTTGTGAGGTCTCAAATAGTTATAATTCAGGATAAAGCCCTCAAGTATAAGCTGGTGGGTCTCCGACTTGTCCA
The DNA here is from genome assembly GCA_036514775.1 of Dehalococcoidia bacterium. Lineage (GTDB taxonomy): Bacteria > Chloroflexota > Dehalococcoidia > GIF9 > AB-539-J10 > RBG-13-51-36. Next base: position 5,016 of record DATBWO010000099.1, read on the forward strand.
TCCCACGCATCGGCTTTAATCTGTCCTTTAATGTGCCATGCCATCGTTCTATTATATTGGTAGATAGCTCTTTCTCCTCAAAAGGTGTGGTCACTATGTGTTTCGTATCAGCACCGAACACCCGCTCACAGCCATCTATGTAACTTTTCAGTCCATCAGTCAGCATAAACTTCGGACTTTTCTTAGCTCTATCTTTAGCTGTCTTAAAGGTTAGGCATACTTCCTTGATGCCACGAGTATTAAATAGCCTTGAAGCCAGCAAGAAGCGAGTGTCGTAGTCTATGACATTGATTAGCCAGTATTTCTTGCCGTCTTTTAGCTTCAGAACGCACTCATCAGCAAGCCACTTGTCGCCCACTTTTGGAATATAGTTTTTAGCTTCGGCAAGCCCTATTTTAGTGAGTCTCTTTACCCAGCCATAGATAGCACTATCGGCTGGTCTTAATCCTATCTTTTGGTCAATCCCATCTCTTATTTTGCGTAACGACACACCAGCATAATAGTCATAAACGCCATCAGCCACTATGTCTATTGCATATCGCATACGTGGTAGTCCTTTATTGTGAACAAAGCCCCTGCCACACTCTTTACAGAGGTAGTATTGAACGCCGTTCCGTATGCCATTCTTGACGACTGCGGTAGATTGGCAAAACTTGCACTGTGGCATATCTATACTTATCGCCTTTGTCACTATCTCATTCACCATTTTTGTCATCACCCTTTGGAACGCCGTTTCCATTTGCTCTATCCTCTGGCCTTTTTGCTAGAGGATAGAGCTTTGCTTATCTGGCGTCAATGCTTATGATTGACATTCTTGGTTATCTCCTTCTATAATTTTTGTATGCCACGAAGAATGAAGCTTAGCGAAAAAGCTAAAGATATGGCTTTTGAGAACGCTCATATGCAATGCCAATGTCGCAATCCGAGACATAACTGCGAATGTCCAGAGATGATTGAGCGGGATGCTTGCTATTTTCACAGTATTTATGGTGTTGTCGTAGTGATTTGTCGTAAATGCCAAAGGGAGTGCTTCCCTAATATTACATGCACTTTTGAGGACATTCAGAAGGTCATGCACAAGAGCGGGTAATACATCTATAGTAAAGAATGGCTCGTTCTCACCATCAATGCCTTTGTTCCCCATCCACCACATAGCGATATTAGTTGAATACCCAGCATAATACTCTGAATTGCCTAGTATCCTCGCCAGCCAGTCTATGAATTTGGCTTTTTCTTCAATTGACGATTGTCCCTTTTTGTAAGTAAAATAGATAGACAGCTTGCCATTGATAATGGTATCTTCATAGGGAAAGACCTCAACGCCATCAATTTTAGATAGCGTCTCTGTCAATCGAAAAAGAGGAGAACCCCCAATGCTTGGCAGTGCGGGGGTGGTATCAATATGGGCTATTGACACCAAAGAAGATACACTATACGATAAAGCACGTGGGTTAAAACTAAATAAACAATAGAATGTTTGAATTAAATGATGTAAAGCTTCATCAGGAGGTGGGCTGATGGATA
>DATBWO010000100.1:0-10738 GCA_036514775.1 Dehalococcoidia bacterium
TATGTCCTCAGCGTCGGCTACCAATTTCTCCAGCTCTTCGTCAGAACTCTCAGGGTCGGTAACCTTGTAGAGCTCCACCTTATCGAACTGGTGCCCCCGCTTAATGCCCCTGATATCTTTGCCGGCAGACATCTTCTCGCGACGGAAGCAAGGAGTATAGGCAACATAGTGAAGGGGCAAGCTATCGGCACTTAATATTTCATCACGGTGCAGGTTAGTCAACGGTACCTCCGCCGTGGGTATAAACCAGAAGTCGTCTTCTTCATCGTGATATAAATTATCGCCGAACTTGGGTAAATTTCCTGAGCCGACCATACACTCTCGCTTCACCATAAAAGGCGGGTAGATTTCCTTATAGCCATGCTCGTTGACATGGACGTCGAGCATAAATGAGATAAGCGCTCGTTGAAGATGTGCGCCCAGCCCTTTGAGAACATAAAACCTGGTCCCTGAGAGCTTCACACCGCGCTGGAAATCTATTATGCCCAGTTTTTCCCCCAGCTCCCAGTGAGGCAAGGGCTTGAAGGATACCTCTCTTGGTTTGCCCCAGGTACGCACAACCACATTATCATCCGCGCCTCTCCCCAGGGGCACGCTGGGGTGGGGGATGTTGGGTAACTCCAGTAGCAAGGAATCAAGGTTAGCCTTAGCTTCTTTGGTCTGCTGCTGCAAGGAAGATATCTGCTCTCCTAATTGACGCATCTGGGCGATGCGCTGAGGTGGTTTTTCCTGGCTTTGGCTCAGTTGTTTGCTGGCCTCGTTATGTTGGGCGCGAAGTTCCTCCGTCTGACGGAGCAAGCTGCGATAACGCACATCAATCTCCAGGATGCTATCGAGAGCCCCGATAGAATCGGGGCTATAGCCTCTTTGCTCCAGAGCCTGGCGAACAAGTTCAGGGTTTTCACGAATAAGTTTAGTATCAAGCATTCTTAAGCTCCAAAACTCAAGAGTAGTCAGAATTCAGGATTCAGAATTCAGAAGTCACCTCTTTCCTACTAGCTACTGGCTACTAACTTCCGACTCCTGGCTACTCATTTCTTCGTCTTCAGCTGGGGGAAAAGTATCACTTCTCGAATAGATTGCTGATTTGTAAGCAGCATCACCAGGCGGTCAATGCCTATCCCCAGACCACCGGTCGGCGGCATCCCATACTCCAAAGCCTGAAGAAAATCTTCATCGGCGATTTCCACTTCCTCATCGGCAACCCGTTCTTTTAGCTGCTGGCGAAACCTTGCCCTTTGTTCCAGGGGGTCATTAAGCTCGGTGAAGGCATTGGCAATCTCTATGCCCGCCACGAAGCCTTCAAATCTCTCTACCAACTGGTCATCATCCCGCTTCCCCTTGGCCAAAGGTGACATCTCCACGGGGTAATCCAGAAGGAAAGTCGGCTGAATAAGCTTTGGTTCGACAAAAGTGGAAATCAATTCGTCTATCAGCCTGCCCCTCCCTTTAGTCGGATCAACATCCATGTTCAGCTCGACCATCCGTGTCCTCAGTGAAGCGGCATCGGGATACTCTTCAAAGTCAATGCCACAGTATTCTTTTATTGCCTCACGAAGGTAAAGTTTTCGCCAGGGGAGACCAATGTCAATGGTTTGGCCATCACGAGTGAGCTTGGTATTACCCAGAACCCCCTGAGCTATGTGAACGAGCATCTCCTCAACCAATCTCATCATGTCGTTGTAATCGCTATAAGCTTGATAGCACTCAAGCAAGGTGAATTCCGGGTTATGTCTAACAGAAATGCCTTCATTACGAAAGGCACGCCCCATCTCGTAAACTTTGTCAAAGCCGCCGACCACCAGTCTCTTGAGGTGGAGCTCCAGGGCAATTCGCAGATAGAGGTCTTCATCAAGGGCGTGATGATGAGTGACAAATGGGCGTGCCAGCGCTCCGCCGGCATGGGGCTGAAGCACAGGCGTTTCGACCTCCATAAACCCCTGCTTATCGAGAAAACTTCTTATGGCAGTGATAATCTTGCTGCGCAAAGCAAAAATGCTTTTAGTCTCCTCGTTGGCAATGAGGTCGAGATATCTCTGCCGATAGCGTTTTTCTACGTCAGCCAGCCCATGCCACTTCTCCGGCAGCGGGCGAAGGGATTTACAGAGCATGGCGAAAGCGGATACCTCCAGAGTGAGCTCTCCGGCTTTTGTCTGGAAGAGCCTCCCTTCCGCCCCGATGATATCGCCAATATCAATATCCTGAAGAAATTCGTACCTCTCCCGGCCCAGAAGGTCGTAGCGCAAAGAAAGCTGTATCTTCCCCGAGCTATCGCGAATATCAAGAAAGGACATCTTACCTATAGAACGCTTGGACATAATCCGGCCGGCCAGCGATATGTTCTGAGAACTCTCCCCTTGCTGCTCAAAAAGAGTTATCGCCTCTTGAACAGTGTGGCTGGGGTGATAGGAATGGGGATAAGGGTCTATGCCGCGAGCCCGAATTTTGTTCAGGCTATCCAGCCGCTGTTCAGTTATGCGCTCTAATCTCGAAGTCATGAAAAATCAAAAATTAAACATCAAAACTCAAAATTACAAAGCAAAATTCAAAACTTATTTTTTGCTTTCCCCATTAACCCCTAAGATTTCCTTGGCTTCCTCGGCCAGACGCTGGGGCACCATTATTTTCACCTCCCCTAATCCATCAACCGTAATCCCATAAATCAGACCAGCGCTCTCGTAACTTAAAAGAACTGGTATACCTTCGCTCTCCAGCCGACCCTTGATTATTTGCGCCTCCATGTATTTGGCAGTGCGTACAGTAACCAGTTGTTCCCTTGCCGACATAACTCTTGCCTTCGTTTATTTTAACAGAAACTCTCGAACTATTGCTAAAAGGATGGACATTATATAAAATTTGCCCTGTTGCCCTAAGGGGCGACAAAATAAATTTCAAATCTAAAGGAGGGAAGGTGATTTGCATGCGCTTGGAAGACATCTGTTACTAGAACTAAAAATCTGTAATAAGGAGGTGTTAGATGATTTAGATTTTCTCAAAGAGTGTCTTAACGAAGCTGCCGTTCAAAGTGGCGCTACCGTAGTGGGCGAGTCCTTTTATCACTTCTCCCCTTACGGAGTGAGCGGAGTGGTCAATATCGCTGAATCGCACATTGCCATTCATACCTGGCCGGAATACAGGTACGCTGCCCTGGATGTTTTCACCTGTGGGAACGATGTAGACCCGGAAAAGGCTGCCAGGTTGATAACAGAGAGGCTGGGGGCCCAAAGCCACTCCTTAATCGAGCTCCGCAGGGGGATTGTGGAGGATAGCCAAGTTAGGTGTGGAAAATGAAAGATAGCGACCCAGATAAACATAGATGGTTTTCTGACTATATAAGTCCTGACCTTACTATGCTGCATAGCATTAAGGAGAGGATATATTCAGGACGAAGTAAGTTTCAATCCGTGGATATTATCAACACGGGCAGCTTCGGTATTTGTCTTGTCCTCGATGGCAAGATTCAATCCAGCGAGGCGGATGAATTTATTTACCACGAAGCTCTGGTACACCCAGCTATGCTTACTCATCCCCACCCGGAGAAGGTATTCATTGCCGGGGGAGGTGAGGGTGCCACCTTAAGGGAAGTCCTGGCGCATAAGACGGTAAAAAAGGCGGTCATGGTGGATATTGATGAAGAGGTTGTCAGTCTTTGTCGCCGCTTCTTGCCCTCCTGGCACCAGAAGGCCTTCGCTGACCCCAGGGCAGAGCTTCATTTCGTCGACGCCAGAAAATACCTGGATGAAAGTAGCGACAAATTCGATGTCATCATCATTGACCTGGCTGACCCTTTAGAGCAAGGGCCAGCACGATTGCTGTATACACGGGAATTCTACCAGATAGTCAAGCAAAAACTAGGGCCCGATGGCATTATGTCGGTGCAGGCTGAACCTGCGGAATGGAAAAACTTAGATAATTTCACCGCTATTGCCAGTACTTTAAGAAACGTCTTTTCTATAGCCCGCCCCTACCAGGTCCATGTACCTTCTTTCTTGGGCTTATGGGGCTTTGTCGCGGCTTCTCAAAGCCTTGACCCTTCTGAACTGACTCCCGAGGAAATTGACGCCAGAATCTCAACAAGAATATCCAAAAAGCTAAAATCCTACGATGGCCTAACCCATCAAGCCATGTTTACTATCCCCAAGCATATTCGCCAGCAGTTAACTGCCAGCAAAAAAATCATCACTGACAAACAACCTATCTCTGCCTATTGACTTGCCCGCACAAATTACCTCTCTGCCGTTTCTAGCATCTTTTTCTTAGTTTCTTCAAATTCCGTCTGAAAAGGCAAATGCTCGTTCTGACATCATCCGGAGGCCTTACCTGTTGTTTTTCCGGTGAATACTTTGGCTTCGCTCAGGGTGAACTGCGTTTCTACAGTCATGGCACCAGCTGTGCGAAATCGCCCATAAGGATTACCATCTTAGCTGAGAGCAAAAGTTGGCTTAATATTCATCCCATGGAAACGATTCATCGTAGTAACAGGAGTCATTGAAGCCCATTATGATTTCATAATTACGGAGCAGCAAGAAATCGGCTAAGTTGAAGTCCTTGAAACGACGCCCACGAGGAAATGTTTGGGTGCCCACTTGGGGCTCTATCGCCCGCCATTCTCCGTCGAGATACCAATTCTCTATCAGGAAAGCATGGCCATACCCCTGGTCATCAACACCGATAGCGACATATATATGTTCCTCGTCAATACCATAGGCCCTGAGGAGGGTGCACAGTAGAATGGCAAAGTCCTCGCAGTCCCCGGTGCGCAGGGATAGTGTTTCCTCCGGGGTTTGCCAATATTCGTCAACACCCCACTGCTCTTCATCACTTTTATACTCGACATTAGCAGCAACCCAGTCTCGGATGGCATCAAAGCCATCTTTAGAAAGTTCATAAGGGGGAGCACCCACGATGCCTTGCAAACATTCGTTAACCAACGAGCAATCGGGCGTAATGAAATCCTTAAATTTCTCCTGATCCCACGAAGACCAATCGTCACCAGTTGTCCCGGAGTAGTAACTGGTGCAACTCAAGCCGGAGACGAGGAGCAAGATAAGTGCGGCTCCACACACTAAGAGGATTATAGAGCACTTTTTCATACACAACATTGCGTCGATTTCCAGTAATATTCTAGTTATTTTCAAAATCCGGATAGTGCTCCGGCAGAAACTTGCCCTTGGCAAACATGAAGCTCCAGTTCTTGCTGGATGACTCTGACAACGATTACGTCTCCTTTCACTCAGATCCACAAATCGCCGTGATTACCCTCCCTAGCGGGATGGAGTCAGGGCAAGAAGAAAAGTCATTCTCGCCCTGACCCTCACCCAAGCGGAAGGAATTCCATCGGAGGTTCCGGTGAACGCTATTACGGGCTAGCCTCCAAAGTGTCAGTGTTTATATCCTGGATTGTGACGTGGTCGCTTTCAACTTCTACATCGGATATGAAACCCAATACCTCCCCAAAGTCTGCGCTGTTATATCCGGCGACAACCAGATCGTAAGTTCCAGCGGCCAGTAAGGGTATTGTGTAATGGCCGTCGTCACACATTTTCCCGCTGTTGACTGCATTGGGAAATCTGGATGCTGGATAAACCGGCTCATCGTCTTCCGTGTCAGTCCAAGTTCCATCTTCGTAGGCAAAAACAATTATGTCCGTGTAGCTAGAGTTGTTTGTAATTAAACCAGAGATGCGCCCAGCTTCATTGTTGACTACCAGCCTGATTGTGGGGTGTAGGATATAGTGAGAATCCGCCAGATGGACAGCTTTACGAACATCGAAGTCGGCGGTAACCTCCACAGTTCCATTGACGGGCACTGTGAATTCCCCTACCGCTTTATAACCTGTCGTATTACCGCTGGGGACGAAGAGAGGCTCGGTGGAGTTATCAGCAAACTCGATATAGCAGCCCGGATTGGCCGGGTTTTGACCCATCTCTGGAATATCGAGCATGAAGCGAATTTGATTGTAATGCCCACCGGGTAATACCAACTCACCTAATAGACTGGAATTCCCGTTGGTTAGCTCCAACAAGTTATATGTTTTAGGGCCTACAAATTCCTCGCACGTTATCCATTGATCATTCATATGATATTGGATTTCATTAATAGTGATATAAACACCTGTAACATTTTCAGCGTCAGTCGGCGCATCGGAGAGATAGAGTTCCAAGGTCCCTGTTACCGATGCTTCTCCACAACCTGCTCCCGACGCAGCCAGCATAGCGAAAATAACTACGAGTGCCAGTACAAAATTCTTCATTGGTGTCCTCCTGCATAATAATAGTTCAATTCTTTTAAAATCCAGATATACGCTACCATACTGATAATCACATCTTCTTCGCGCTTGTCCTCCTTTCTTTCTCAGTCAACTCCTTTTGCTCTAATGAGAGTGTGCTGTTCATTTGCGTCTCTACGTTGTGCCATGGTCATTCTGCTGTCACGCCCCAGCAGGAACACCCTGTCCAGGGGGCGTTGTTCCGTCTGGCGCGCCCTGTTGTTCCCGTTCTCGTATTCTTTCCTCTATCCTCTCTTGTACCCTTTCTGGTATCACCGGAGGTGGAGGAGTCTGAATCCCCTTCTGTTCTAATGTCTGGATCCTCTTTTGATGACGTATCTGTAGATTAGCCATCGCTCTTTCTATGGCTGGCTGGGCTTGTTCGGGCACTTCTTCCCAGACCTCCGCCAGCACCTCCAGATGCCTGGCAGTTGCTTCGGCAACGAGTTCTTCTACGTCGGTTATGTTTAGGCCCATCTCCTGCGCAATTCGGGAGATCTCTTCACCGAATTCTGCCATGGCCTCAAACTGCTGCAAGGCAATCTCCACTGCCGCTGCATTCTGAACTCTAGCCCTGATCCTGTTCAGCCTTCCTTCCATGGCAGCCAAGTTCAGCTCAGTCGCCATTACAGTATTATTGTTTGCCAGAGCCGCCAGGGCATTTTCTCGTCCTGTCTCCGATACGTTTCTAGCGTGTGCTATAGCTACCTTTGCTTCGTCCGGCACAATATCCCAGACCTCATCGAGCACTAAAAGATGCCTTGCCGTAGCTTCAGCCACCAGTGCAGTTACGTTTTCTGTAGCCAGTCCTCTATCGTCTGCCTGTTCTATCATGGCCAGTGTCATATTCAGGGCATAACCATATTTCTCCACGGCCAGCTCCAGATCTTGCGGACGCCCATTTTCAGCCAGAGTTACCATCTCTCTTACCCGTTTGTCGGCGAAGCTCAGGGCTCGTTTCGCCCTGGCAACATCGTCTCCCAGCAACATCATCCCCGCTTGCTCAGTAGCAAGTTTTAATGAGTAGAGGGTGTCCCCGGGCAGGCTGGATTGTGAGGCATAAACAGTGCCCACGCCCAAGGCGGAGAGAGTTAATACAACTGCGAGAATGATACTTGTCATACTCATGCTAAATCTCTTTATATAAGTCATTGGCTTTACCTGACTGTTATAACGAGACCATGGCCATTTTATTGCAGCTTGCCTGCCATGAATCTGGTCCATAAGCCAGACCCGAGCCTTTACCTTGAAGGCAGGGGAGGGATTGATATCCGGTGGCTCTCGAATTTCAAGAGCAATCCTCAGCAGCGGTTCCAATTGCTCACGCATAGAAGGATAGTTGTTCAGGCAATCCTCGATGCTGGACCTGCCTGCCTTGATGTCCTCAATACATTGGACCAGTATGTCTTCAAACTTCTTCAACTCTGTTTCCTTTCCTTTTCCAGGATATTACCGGGTAGGAGCCATTACTATCCCACTTCGGCAAGTCACGCTCCCGCACTTTCCCGTATCCATTGCTCCACTCGCTCCTGTATCGTTGCCGGTATACTTGCGAGTCCAGAAACCTGAAGCCCTAGCTGCTCCCGCACCTGGATCGCCCTTTGATAGCACTTTAGCGCTTCCTCCATCGCCCTTTGTATGACTGGTTTAGCTTCGTTTGACACCATGTCATAGAGCCCATTCAATGCAGAGAGGTGCTGCGTTGTAGCCTCAGCCACCATCTCTGCTATGTCTCCTGCATGCGGCCCTCCGTTGCCGACTTGCTCCTCCATTCTGGTCATTGAGATATTCAGGGCATAGCAATATTTTTCCACGGTGAGACTCAGGTCCTCTGGCCGTCCCTTTTCCATCAGGGTTACCATCTCCCTCACGCGTTTGTCGGCGAAGCTCAGGGCTCGTTCCGCTCTGGCAACATCGTCTCTCCCCAACATCATTGTCAGCCTCTCAGCAGCCAGTTTTACCGGGTAGAGAGCGTCACCGGGCAGACTATCCTGTGCGGCGTAAACGGTCCCCCCGCCCAGGGCGGAGAGAGCCAATACGATTGCGATAATAATACGTATACGTGCCATGTTGAATCTCCTTCTCTCCAGAATTGGCTTCATCTAACTGTTATAACGAAACCTGTGTCATTTTGTTACAACCCCCCTGCCATGAATCTGCTCCATAAGCCGGAACCGGACCCTCACCCTGAAGGTGGGAGGGGGCTTGACATCCCGTGGTTCTCGAATTGCAAGAGCAATTCTCGATGCCGGACCTGCCTGCATCGATGTCCTCAATATGCTTGACAAATATATCTTCAAACTTCTTCAACTCTGTTTCCCCTCCTTTTCCAGGATATTACGGAGTTTGACCAGTGCCCGGTGCAGGATAACCCTCACATTTCCTTCTCTTTTCTTCAAGAGAGAGGCGATTTCAGTGAACTCAAAACCCTCAATAAAACGCAGAATAACCACCTGCTGCTCGTCGCTGCCTAGCTGCAAAATCGCCCTCCGCAAACGCTGCTGCTCGAAATTGGCTTCGGTTGACCGCTCCGGGCTTGATGCCGGACCGTCAGCCAGGACTTCAGCTTCGAGATATGCCTTGTCTTTTTTAGTTCGGTAAAAATCTACTATCAGGTTGTGGCTGATGGTCATAAGCCAGGCAATAAATGGACTTGCCGTTTTTTTATATCTGTGGATGGCCTGCCAGGCCTTGAGGAAGACTTGCTGAGTCAGGTCCTCGGCGTCTGCTTCATTGCCCACCCGGTAATAGATGTGTCTATATACCCTATCGACATGCATGTCATACAGCCTCCCGAAAGCCTCAGCATCATGACCGATAGCTCCCTGAAGCAACATAGCCTCATCTGCTGTTTGTCCCTCAGAACGGTTCTGGTTCACTCGTTTACCTCTTTTAACGAACAAGCCATTCAAATGTTACAACAAGCCTGTTATTCGGGAGTTGTTCATCAAGAGTCCGTAGATAAATGTACTATGCCAGAGGAAGCACAATCAAGTTTGAAATGGTCAAATATACATCATGGACTTTTGTTGGGCTGAGGTGAACAAACCGCCAGAAAGTGTAACGCGGACTGGCTTGACAGAATATCACAAAGTCGGATTTGAACAGACAGGAATTATTTCAGCTTTGCTTTTGACCTTTCTGTAGATGGAGGTCCTTCTACTACGGACCAAACATCGGATATGCTTACGCTCGCTGACAAACAATAAGGGGAGTTATATAACCTCCCCTTATTATTCGGTCGAACTAATATTCAGGTCCCACGCTTTTCCGGTAACGGCTATTGCACGAGCCCCTGAATATATCTCACAGTTATAGCTTGAGTTTGGAGCTTTATTTACCGTTCTGGAATCCGTGCGGGCCGGGCGATGAATATGAGTAATCGTGGTTATATACGTGATTGATGGGATCACAATCACCACAAACACATTCACCACAGGGACATTCTCGGCAAAGACACTCCGCTCCCTGGTTCTGAGTCTGAGTAGCGGTACCAGGATTGTTGCCGGCTGCACTCACAGTACCAGCAATAGCTAGTGCCAGAATAGCTGCGACCAGCACCGACAATCCTAATATCTTAAATGTTCTCCTCATAAAACATCTCCTTTCTTTTATTACTTTGCCGTTACCTTCACTAACTGTAACGAAGAAGGGGCGAAATTGTTACAAAATACTGACTGAGTAGTCTTAAGATACCGCTTGACCGGAAAATATAGTCCTTGTATTACGGGCCAAATTCCTTGAAAGATTGATATCTTGGGAAATCGACAGCAACAGTGAACTTGACTCCTAAAAAAGGGCTGCATTTTGGCAGCCACTCTTATTTTAATACTGCTATACATTGCTTTGCTACGACGAGTGTGCCCACTGACCTCCCAAAAGACTGATCACACAAAAGAGGAACCATGCCCTTCCGCCAATTTCTCTATGGTACCTTAGTCAGTGCTTGTGCAATTTGCCGAATTGCATAATAGTCAGAAATGTTGGGTAACAAAACAGGCCATTGTGTAATTCTAGCTTTGCTCACATTATCGCGTTGGTTCAACCATTCGGGCCCTGGTTGTTCTAAGATACCGGCTGCCAGCTTATAAAGGGATAGGCCTGGCTGGTAACAATATTCCAGATATACGCAGGGTTGGTCTGGCCTGAAACGACTTCGATTATGTTCCACCCCGCCCCTGAAAATGTGGCGATATCGTTCATTTCTGCCGTGGGCTTGGCCGTTCCCCCATCACTCTCGTTCACTCCGGAGGTGTTAATATCCCAAAAGGAATTGCTCACGGTGCCCCAATTCGATCCCACCAGACCGCCAACAAACGAGTAACCGTTCACACTACCGCACGCGTAGGAGTTGCTCACAATGCCCAGAGAATCGTTATCTCCTACCAGGCCGCCAACATACCATTCACCAGTCACGCTACTGATGGAATAGGAGTTGTTCACGGTGCCCTGGTTATCTCCCACCAGACC
>DATBWO010000101.1:0-8486 GCA_036514775.1 Dehalococcoidia bacterium
CGCTACAGACTGAATGCCGACCCACCTGAACTTAAGCCTATTGAGGAATACCTGAAGCTACAAGGACGATACCGACATTTGACGGGTGAGCAGATTCAAAGAATCCAGGAAATGGTAAACGAGGATTATGCCAAGCTCAAAGAGAAGGTGGCAGCTTCTCCCCTGTGAATTAAGGTGCAAAAACGATGGTTTCAAAAACAAAGAGCCCAAAATTGACGAAGGTTTCCAGAGCAGTAAGCAAAGCTGTAGGAAGCTATCAAAGAGACAAGGATATGCTGATTCAAATCCTTTTGGATTTACAAAGCATGTTTGGGTGGTTATCCCGGGAAGTATTAACTGAGGTAAGTGAGCAATTAGAAGTACCTATTACCCAGGTTTATCAAATCGCAAGTTACTATAAGGCTTTCAGCCTTACGCCCAAAGGGCGCCATATTATCAAGGTCTGCCTGGGTACAGCATGTCAGGTGCGGGGTTCGCCAAGACTTCTGGATACAATCTCGGCTATGCTTAATATGAAGCCGCATGAGACCTCAGAGGATATGCGTTTTACTCTAGAAACGGTTAATTGTCTGGGCTGCTGTGCTATGGGTCCTGTAGTTGTAGTTGACGGCACGTACCACAGCAAGCCCTCGACTCCAGCCCTCAGGAAAATACTTGAAACTGCTAAATAAGGGGGAATATGGCTAATAAAGGGCTTTCCTCGGCAGAGGAGCTTGAGAAATTAAGGAAAGAAATATTGTCGAAAAGGGACCCCAGTAAGCCCGTTGTTACTGTATGTACCGGGACGGCTTGTCAAACTTATGGCTCATTAGAAATTTACCGGGAATTCGCTGACGAGATTAGAAAGCAGGGATTAGAAGGCTCGGTAGTAGAAGCTAAACCTACGGGATGTCATGGATTTTGTGAGCAAGGACCTATTGTAGTTATCTTTCCTCAGGAAATTTGCTATGTGAAAGTAAAGCTTGAGGATGTTACGGAAATAGTTTCCAGAACATTAGCCCAAGGGGGAGTTATTGAAAGACTCCTCTACAAAGAGCCCATAACGGGCGAAAGGATAGCCAAAGACCCTGACATCCCCTTCTATAAAAATCAAATGCGCATCGTATTTGGGAATAACAGGTACATAAACCCCAGATACATAGATGACTATATAGCCCTGGGTGGATATAGTGCCTTATCCAAGGCTTTGTTCCAAATGACTCCCGAGCAGGTTTTAGAGGAGATAAAGAAATCTAATTTAAGGGGCAGGGGAGGAGGAGGATTTCCCACAGGAATAAAATGGGAGACGACCAGGAATGCCCTCGGCGAACCCAAATATGTGATTGTTAACTGTGACGAAGGAGACCCCGGGGCATATATGGATAGGTCTGTCATGGAAGGAAATCCACATGCCGTATTGGAAGGGCTTGTTATTGGTGCCTATGCCATCGGGTCACAGGAAGGCTTTATTTATGTGCGACAGGAATATCCCATAGCATATGAAAATACCATTCAGGCTATAAAACAAGCTGAGGAGTATGGATTTTTAGGGGAAAACATCCTCAGCTCTGGGTTTGATTTTAAGGTCAAGGTCCACCGTGGAGCAGGGGCATTCGTCTCTGGAGAGTCAACGGCTCTTATGAGTGCCATCGAGGGGAAAGTGGGTGAACCCAAGATGAAATATGTCCATACTGCGGTAAGCGGGATAAAGGGAAGACCATCATGCTTGAACAATGTGGAGACCTGGGCCAATGTTCCTCTTATCATCAATAAGGGGGCTGGGTGGTTTAATTCCATTGGCACAGAACGGAGTAAGGGAACCAAAATTTTCTCCCTGGTGGGTAAGGTGAATAATACTGGGCTTGTGGAAGTGCCCATGGGCATGACCTTAAGGCGGCTAATCTATGATATTGGTGGAGGCATACCGAATGGGAAGAAATTCAAAGCGGTTCAAACCGGAGGCCCTTCGGGAGGGGTGATTCCCGAGCAGTATTTAGATACACCGATTGATTTTGATGAACTCGCTAAACTTGGCTCGATGATGGGCTCCGGGGGCACAGTGGTTATGGATGAGGATACCTGCATGGTGGACACAGCAAGGTATTTCATCAGCTTCTGTTGCGAAGAATCTTGCGGGAAGTGCATCCCCTGTCGTGAGGGTTTGAGGATGCTTCGGGAGATTCTGACTGATATCTGTGAAGGGAAAGGGCAAGAAGGAGATATAGAAGCGATTGAAGATATCGCTAAAGTGATGCAGGACGCTTCCCTGTGTGCCCTGGGCACCACCGCCGCCAACCCTGCCCTTACCACTTTGAAATACTTCAGGGGTGAATATCAGGCTCATATAAAGGAGAAGCGCTGCCCGGCCAAAGCTTGTAAAGCTCTCACTTCTTACTATATTGACCCCGAAAAATGTACCGCCTGTATGATTTGCTTCAAGAATTGCCCTACCGAAGCAATTCACGGTGGCAAAGGCATAATCCACTGGATTGAACAGGCGAAGTGCATTAAGTGTAATACCTGTTTTGAGGTCTGCCCGCCTCGTTTTAGTGCCGTAAGGAGACTTTCGGGAGAGCCTCTGCCTCCAACTCCAGCTCCCGGGACCAAGGTTATCCGTGAGAAGGTGAGGTGAATGGAAATGGCCATAACTTTGCACATAGACGGGAAAGAAATCAAAGCAAGGGAAGGGATGACCATATTAGAAGCAGCCAAAGAGGCAGGCGTAGAGATACCAACACTGTGTTATCTCGAGAAATTGAAGCCTTACGGTGCCTGTCGAATTTGCAGCGTGGAGGTAGAAAGAAAGGGGAGAGTTCAAATAGTGGCTTCTTGTGGCTATCCCGTGGAACAAGGATTAGTAGTGAGAACACGCTCTCCCAGGATAGATAGGATTCGAAAGGTTATCATTGAATTAGTCGCCCTCACGACAATGGTTGATGGGGAGGTCGCGGGGGAGATAAAGAAACTGGCTAAAGAATATGGTGCGAATATCCATAGATTTGAATCTCGCTTCAGAGCGAGGCCAACGAGATGTATTCTTTGTGGACAATGTGTACGCTACTGTGATGAGGTTGTCGGGGAACATGCTATAGGCTTTGTCGGAAGGGGGATAGAGCGGCGGGCGGCGTTTTTCCCGGAAAAAGCCAAGGCTTGCCTCACCTGTCAGGCTTGTTTTAATTTATGTCCCACAGGCAAGATTCCCTCGGAAACCGATTTTGTGGTTTTCGATGGTTTTTCCGTTGATGACTACCTTGCCGGAAAACTTTAGTATCCAGAGATATTTTCAAGGACTCGGCGTCTTCGCCAAATAGCAATGCGTAGCCCAAGGACAGCCAACAGGCTAATTGCGTCAAATGTCTTTTCCGCATTATAATTGTTAACGCTTCGGGGTGTGGCGCAGCGGCTAGCGCGCATGGTTTGGGACCATGAGGTCGGTGGTTCAAATCCACTCACCCCGACCATAATAAGACTCTTTCCATTTTGTAGAAGCCCGAGAAAAAGCTTGTTTACCGATTCTGCGTCCGTCATTGCGAGCGAAGCGTGGCAATCCCTTGAGATTGCTTCGTCCCGATAAATCGGGACTCGCAATGACATCTGGGATTGCTGAACATTCCAAAGGAAAATCTTGACAGGAAAAATGAATTGCATTAAAATTGTTAGACATGTCTAACAATTTTGGGAATAGGCAATGGTAAGACAAGAAGCGCAAAGAGAGCAGACCGCTAGCATGGAAGACTACCTTGAGGCAATAGCTATGCTCGGTGAAGGAAAGAAGGTAGTAAAAGTAAAGCAGATCAGCGAAATGCTGGGAGTGAAGATGCCCAGTGTTACCTCAGCCTTGAGAAAACTCTCAGAACAGGAGCTTGTGGAGCATGAGAGATATGGCCACATAAAGCTTACTCCCGAAGGTGATAAGGTTGCCCGCGACGTGATTTACCGCCATGAGGCGTTGACACGTTTTTTTGCTCAAGCGCTGGGCATTAACCAGAAAACCGCGGAAGAAGATGCCTGTAAGATTGAGCACGTCATTAGCCCTTTGAGTATGGAGAGGCTGGCAAAGTTTGTGGAGTTCATAGAAGCCTGTCCACTGGGAAGGGCCAATTTCCCCGATAGGTATGAATATTATTTAAAGCACGGAGAACTCCCTCAAGATTGCTCGAACAGAGATGCGAAGAAAAGGAAATAAAAACGGCAAATTTTTTGAACTTGTAAGTTAGTCATGGCTAACTTATTAAAGATGGGAGATAAGCTATGACCACGTCTCAAAATAAGCAATTAACCCTAGCTGAGATGAGGACCGGGCAGACAGGCATTGTGGTTGGAGTTCTGGGAGGACCCGGCTTGATTCGGCGTCTGGATGCTTTGGGCATCAGGCCAGGGAGGAAGGTGACCAAGCTGAGTTCTACGCTATTTCGCGGCCCGGTCATTCTCAGGGTGAATAATACCCAGGTGGCTATTGGCTTTGGCATGGCCAAGAAAATAATAGTCGAAGTATAGAAATATCTACCGCGAGCTTCCTAAGATGATGCGTATCCTGCTTGTGGGTAATCCCAATGTGGGCAAAAGCGCCCTTTTTTCTCGACTGACCGGTACACACATTATTGCTTCCAACTATCCCGGCACCACCGTGGGGTTCACTAAAGGGTATCTGAAGCTGGGGGATGAGCGGGTTGAGCTTATCGATGTCCCCGGCAACTATACCCTTGAACCAGGTTCTAAGGCAGAAGAAGTCGCTGTAGAGATGCTCAAAGATGGAGACTTGATCATAAATGTTGTTGATGCCACCAATTTGGAGAGAAATCTCAATCTGACCTTGCAGTTGTTGGAGAGACAGACTCCAGTAATAGTTGCCCTCAACATGTGGGATGATACTAAGCATCGGGGTATAAATGTTGATGTTGCCAAGCTGGAGGAACTTCTCGGAGTGCCAGTTGTACCCACGGTAGGCGTTACCGGACAGGGAACAAGGGAATTAGTCAGGCGTCTTCCCGAGGCAAAGGTGCCCGAAAACACTCGTACTTATTCTAATAGTGATGAGCGGTGGGCGAGAGTAGGTGACATTGTCAGCCAGGTGCAATCGTTGAGCCATCGCCACCATCGCTGGTATGAGAATCTGGAAGATGCCAGTAGTCATCGGGTATGGGGGATAGTTATCGCCCTGCTAGTTCTTTTTGCTACCTTCTGGTTCGTCCGATTCGTTGGCGAAGGAATAATTGGCCATGTAGCTGAGCCCCTCTTTGAAGGGCTGTGGACACCGTTGCTAGTAAAACTGAGCGCTGCTTTAGGGGCAGGGGATTTCTGGCACGACGTCTTGATAGGTAAACTCATCGGGGGAGAAATTATCTATCTTCAGTCCTTCGGTTTGCTTAGCACCGGACTTTATATTCCCCTCGCTGTGGTACTGCCGTATATCATTTCTTTTTACCTGGCATTAGGAATACTGGAAGATGTTGGTTACCTGCCCCGCCTGGCAGTATTGATGGACACCATAATGCACCGTTTGGGACTGCACGGTTATGCCATCATCCCTACTATTCTAGGCTTTGGATGTAATGTACCTGGCATCATGGCAACCCGTATTCTGGAGAGCCGTAAACAAAGATTTATTGCCGCGACTTTGATTTCTATTGGCGTTCCCTGTGCTGCCTTGCAGGCTATGATAATAGGGGTGGTAGGGAACCCTAAGGTGGGTGGGGTAGAATACGTAGCTATGGTTTACGGAAGCCTATTTGTATCCTGGGTTATCATAGGGCTAATTCTTAACCGTATTGTCAAAGGATTCAACCCGGAACTTCTGGTTGAGATTCCCCCCTATCGCTTGCCGCCGTGGCGGGTCATTGGTGAAAAGCTCTGGCTCCGGGTCTCTGGCTTTATTAAAGAAGCCTTGCCCGTAATCCTCGGCACCGTGTTAGTGGTAAACATCCTATACACCTTAGGAGTTTTCAATGCCATTGCTGATATCGCCGCCCCGGTATTGACCAAGCTGTGGGGGCTGCCCAAGGAGACAGTTGCCGCCCTGGTCGTTGGCTTTCTGCGTAAAGATGCGGCTATGGGCATGCTGGCTTCCTTAGACTTGACTGCTAAGCAACTGGTTATTAGCAGCACAGTTCTGGCTATGTTCTTCCCTTGTGTAGCTACCTTTGTGATATTAGCTCGGGAGCTGGGAGTGCGAGGCTTACTTAAAGCTATTGGAATAATGATAATAGCAGTACTCATAATGGGTAGCTTGCAGAACTTGGTCCTGTAGAGCAGTATGTTTTTGGAATGCAGCTAAAGACAATTACGTCATAGCCTAGTTTCCTACTCCGGTAAATACAAGTGAGCTTGTTCAATTATATGTGGTATTGTATTATAGGGTAAAACGTGATTGAACGGGTATAGCTTAGTGCAGACATTCAACCTAGTGGTAAAAGAAAAACAGTTGAGCTAGAGACGGAGCCGAGGTCGGAAATGGAGATAATCCCAGCTGTTGACATCAGGGGCGGCAAGTGCGTCAGGCTATATCAGGGTGATTATAACCAGGAAACTGTTTTTGATGAGGATCCGGTGACAGCAGCCTTGACCTGGTATTCCCAGGGGGCACGATGGCTCCATATTGTCGATTTGGATGGGGCAGTTGCTGGTGAGCCCCAAAACATGGAGGTAGTTGAGGAGATAATAAAAGAGAGTGGCCTGTTAATAGAATTAGGCGGCGGTATCAGGCAAGAAAAGGTAGCAAAAAAATTGTTGCGTCAGGGGGTAAGCCGGATAATTTTGGGAACTGCGGCGATAGAGAACAGAGAACTGGTAAGAAAGCTATGCCAGCAGTTTGGCGAGGGTATCGCAGTTAGCCTTGACGCCCGAGATAGCAAGATAGCCATCCACGGCTGGCAGAAGAATACGGTTTTTGAGGTTCTCTCGTTAAGCCAAGAGCTGGTTGATGCCGGAGTGAGGCGCTTCATTTATACCGATATAAAAAGGGATGGCACTCTTACCGAGCCTAACTTTGATATGATAAATAAATTGCTTACTGAAACAAACACCCCGGTCATTGCGGCCGGAGGGATTTCCAAGCTGGAGCATTTACAAAGGCTTAAGGAGCTTGGTGTGGAAGGAGCCATTATAGGCAAAGCTCTTTATACCGGGGATATTGATTTGAGGGAGGCTATAATAAATTTTGGAACTTAAACCAATCCAAGAGAATCTTGCGATTTTCTTGGGTACCCAGTTAATATTTAAAGCAGATTTAGCGGGGTCCCCAAAAAGTCGTAAAGACTCTTGGGGTTAACTTAGGAGGCAAATGTTAAAGTTTAATAATAAAGGCTTGATTCCAGCTATTGTCCAGGATGCCAGGAATGGTGAAGTCCTGATGCTGGGCTATATGGACAAAGAGTCGCTAAGGCGTACACTAGCCAGCGGAGATGTCTGGTTTTATAGCCGCAGCCGGCAGGAATTGTGGCACAAGGGAGAAACATCAGGCAATTTCCTCAGACTGAAGTCCATTATCAAGGACTGCGATAGCGATACCCTTCTTATAAAGGCTGAGCCTACAGGGCCGGTATGTCACACCGGCAACCGGACTTGCTTCTTCCAGCAACTGGAGAACGAAGACACAGCATAGTAGCCAGTGGAGGTGTCGTCGCCAGCCTGCTCCCCAAAATAGTGGCGGGCGTTCAGCTATGTACTGCAGCTAGAATCAGCAGCCTTGTCAATCTTGATGACCTCATTTAGTGCCGATATAGCAGCCTCTATTTGACTATCGTCAGGTTCCCTGGTGGTTATAGCTTGCAACATCAGCCCCGGCGACAGAAGAACTCGGACTATCTTGTTATTGATATGGGCTGCCCCAAATTTCATAATTTCATAGCTAATAACAGCGATAACCGGGATTGGGGCTATGCGAGACAGTAAGCGTATCCATAGGGTCGGCTGACCGACCAAGGCGAAGACAAAGATAGCTACGATTAAAACAATAAATAAAAAGGCGGTGCCGCAGCGAGCATGGGCAGTAGAATAATTCTTAACCGACTCTACATCCAAAGGGACGCCTGCCTCATAGGCATTCACTACTTTATGCTCGGCTCCGTGGTAAGCAAAGACTCTCTTAATATAGGGTATTAAACTGATCACCTTGAGGTAAGCGATGAAAATGCCAATGCGGATAAGTCCCTCAAAGATATTGCTCAATAAGGCAGACCCGATATAAGGGTCAATAAGGTAGCGGGTGGCAAATAGAGGAACCATGACGAAGATGACTACGCCCAAAGCGAGGCTCACAGCTACGGTCCCCCATAAAAGCACTGTAGGGATTTTCTCTCCTACTTCCTCTGCTGCAGCAACTTGAGCAGAGTGAAGTAATGACTGCGTGCCCAAGACCAGGGTTTCAACGAGAGCGATGATTCCTCTTATAAAAGGCATTTCTCTGAGACGCCCTTTGTATATGCCAGCCAGAGGCTGCCTCACTGTGTTTAATTCTCCATTGGGCTGGCGTACCGATATAGCCACGCCTTCCTTTCCCCGTATCATCA
>DATBWO010000102.1:0-3812 GCA_036514775.1 Dehalococcoidia bacterium
GAGCCGGTCAGTATTATCTATCCGGGAAGGACTAATGGTGATAACGGCCCCGATTTTCGGGATGCAGTTATTGTAAACAAATCTCATTTGACGAAAGGGGATGTCGAGGTTCACGTTAAATCCAGTGATTGGTATAGCCATGAACATCATGCTGATGCTGAATATAATAATGTCATCCTTCACGTTGTGATGTGGCATGATTGTAATTCAGCTACCTTACTACAAAGCGGCAAGCCGGTTTCCGTGCTATGTCTGGCGAAGGCCTTGCGGCACCAGGCTTATTTGCTTCCTCACCAGCTTCCTTGCTTCCAGATACTGGACCGCATGGATAGGCAAACTTTAGGAAAGCTATTGAACGCTGCCGGTGAAGAAAGGTTTAAGCAGAAGGCGAGGCATTTTCAAGCTGAGATTCTTCGTCCCGATTCCATCGGGACTCAGAAAGAAGAGGCAGGGCAGGTGCTTTTCCGAGGCATTATGAGGGCTCTGGGTTATGCTAAAAACACAAAACCTTTTGCAGACCTTGCTGACAGAATGCCCCTCAGTTCCCTCGAATCCAGAGCAGGCCTGGCCCTGAAGCAAGCTTTGTTGTTAGGCACAGCCGGGCTATTACCTTCTCAAAGACGGCCGGGAAAGTCTACCAGGGGAAACGAGGTCCGGGAATTGGAGCAAATATGGCAGTCGGTGGATAAAAAAGTCGAACCCATGAGGGAAAGCGATTGGAATTTCTCACACATATACCCCAACAATTCTCCAGTGCGGCGCATTGTCGCCCAGAGCTACCTTCTTGAGTGTTACTGCGAAGGAAAACTGTTAGCAGGGATATTGCAGCTAGTGAAGGAGGCAACTCTGCCCGGTGGGCACCGCGTGCTGGAGAACGGCCTGACTGTGGCTGGCGATGGCTACTGGCGGGACCATTTCGATTTTGATGTCAGAAGTAAAACAACGATACCCCGTATTAAATACGGGGCCCTTCTGGGAAACAGCAAAGCAGGTGAAATTGCCGTAAACGTGATATTGCCCTTTGCCTTATCCTGGGGAGAATTGGCTAATGAGGCGAAGCTAACAGAGAACGCTATAGAGCTTTACCATAACTATCCCAAATTGGCTGAGAATTGCATAACGCGCCACATGGCGAATCAGCTTTGTCTTGAAGAGCTTTTCGATTTCACCGCCTGCCACCAGCAAGGGCTCATTCATGTCTTCAGGAACTACTGTCGAGAGGGCAGATGCAGCGAATGTCCTCTAGCTAGTTGAGCATTCCCATTATTCTGTGGAAATAATACCTTATTCGTAGCAAGCCTGAGTGGTATGGCGTCCCTAGAGTTCGCCGGAGTGACTTTGGCTAAGCGACAGGCTCCCTCACTGCTATAGTCAGAGACTCGATACCGGACTCCTGGGGAATCAGTTCGTTGTGCGCCTGGCAGGATTCCAGGTAAAGCTCTATGGCTTCCTTCGCCATTGAAATGGCTTCTTCTTTGGTCTCACCCTGCGTGTAGCAGCCGGGGAGTGCCGGGACATCTACCGAGTAGCCCCCTTCCTCTTCGGGAATAAGAATAACCGTATATTTTAACATCGCGCCTCCTAAAGAAGGCCTTCCAATTCCTCCCTTGAGATTTCAGCTTTCTTCAATATGTTGGAAAGAGTACCCGGTTTGATTGAACTTGTATGAATAGGGACAACTATTTTTGTGCCTGGCTTATCATCATTTCGCATAATTGTGTGACTTCCACGAGTTCTATCAATATACCAACCTTTCTTTTGAAGGGCCTTAACGAGCCTATTTCCTTTAACCTGCGGTAGTTTGGCCACCTTTACTTAGTCTGACTTTGCTCCAATTATATCACAAAAGTGCTGTGGTATTCTGGGGATATGATACCTGATTTGTAGTAGGCCTAATCCTTCACCTTGTGAAGGATGGTGTCTCTGGAATTCGCAGTCAAGAGATATAATATTGCGGCGGAATCAGTTCAAACAGAAACAGCCTCTCTTTTCAAGAGAGACTGTCGGGCCAGGGCTAAGAAGCCAACGGCAAAACAGCGGAGTGAAATAGATAAGAAAGCTGCTAGGGCAAGGTGGGGGATCAGTCAATCAGGGTGAGGTGTTATAGCAATGATAGTGATAACGGGTATTCTCCTTCCGTCTTTGCCTATTTCATCCGGCCCGTAATCCCAAAACACCCTGTAAGCCCCCGGCCTATTTTGTTGAACATAGGCCTCAAAGACTTTAATGCCGTAGCGCCTGGTCAGTGATTCATACTCGTGAGTTTGTAAGGATTTTGAGCGAAGATTTGTCTCTAAATATCTTAGAGTTTTCCTTACTTGTTTCTGTACACTCTCAAGGGACGGGTCATTCTCAATGATTGTTAGTTGCTTATCAGCTTCGAGCGTAAAACGTAGCTCACGGTGCGTCATTCGCGTGCTTTGCAAAGGAGCCACGATTTATTGTCTTCCCATTTAGTGACTCACGTATGCCTTTATCAATCGAAGCTAAAATGTGCTTGTTTTCAAATACCCATAACTCGGAAGCAGGTATGCTTGCCTGCGGGTCCAGTATTATCTGCCCAAGGCTATTATGATATATGAAGTAGGTAACACCTTCCCGCACTACTGTTTTGGGCAAAACCACTCGCTTCCTGGAATCCGGCACAACAGGCTTACCCACTCTTACTAGATTTTGGTCTTTTATTATAGTTGCCATCTTATTTCCCCTTACACATTAATTAATTGCCATGTGGGTCAAACCCATTTCGCACCATTTCCCATTATTTTCACCATCATCATAACATATGCCACAATTCTGTCAAGTCATTGTACTGGCTCACTATATAAGTATTCTGGGGACATAATACCTTATTCGTAGCAAGCCTGAGTGGTATGGCGTCCCTGGAATTCTCGCCCACCGGCGTGTCATTGCGAGCCCCGATTTGTCAAGGCGTGGCAATCTCTGGAGAACCATAAAGGCTTGCCGATATGCCCCACCAGTGCTATTATTAAACAAAACAGGCATTTTGTTTAATAAGGGGAAAACTTACTAAACTGGCGTTTAATAAAATAATAGAATTTTGGTCAAAGGCTAAAATGAAAAATTCATATACCGTGGTGGTGGAAAGGGACCCCGAAAGCAAATGGCTAGTTGGCGAAGTCGTTGAGCTTCCGGGCTGCTATACCCAGGCACCAGATTTGCCCTCTCTCGAATCTAATGTTCGTGAAGCTATATCTGTATACCTCAAGACGGCCTCGCCTGAAGAACCACTTCCCGATTTCGTCGGTACCTGGCGCGTTGAGGTATTGGCTTGACTAAACTCCGCCTGGTTACTTACAGGGAATTAAGAAAGGTAGCGGAAAGTTGTGGTTTTGAGTGGAAGCGTCGCCAGGGGAGTCATAATACTTTCAAAAACTCTGAAGGGCGGATAATTGTTATCCCGGATCATGGTGGGCAGGTTATCGTGCGCCCTTTGCTGCGCAAGATACTGCGCGATATGGGTATTAGCGTGGATGAGTACCATAAAATCCTAGAAAAGCTCTAGGATTCACACAGCAGGGGGTCACGGCGGGGTTTGGGAGGCAATTCGCGGCAACAAGTAGAAATGACAATCGACAGATTACAACGCTGTAGAGCCTGAATATCTACGTCAAAGAAATCAGTTGCTGCGTATTCGCCACCCCTCCGCCAGCCCTCCGCCCTCACTCCGCATCAAACCCCTAAAGTGCTTTCGATCCCACTATTGGTATTCTGGGGGAATAATACCTGATTTGTAGCGGGCCTGACCCGTATAGTGCTCTCGGATTCTGCACCGCCGAAGGGCAGGTTCG
>DATBWO010000103.1:0-2483 GCA_036514775.1 Dehalococcoidia bacterium
ACGAATATATCGTAGTAATCCTCGCTGTCGCCCACGAGTACGTTGAGATAGCTGTAGGCGATTTTAGTGCCATCGGGCGACCAGCGCAACTCCGCAAAATGAAAGCCCAACCCTTCAGCGTGATGCGCTAAATGTATGCGATTACTGCCGTCGGCATCCATAACATATACTTCCTGGGGAACGCCCTTGAGGTTTTCGGTATCTATCTGCCCGATAAAGCTGATTAGCTTGCCGTTAGGAGAATACGCTGGCCATAACTCTTTAATATCAGGAGTGTCGGTCAGCCTTTTGAGTTTCTCGGTTTTCACGTCTACTGTGAATAAGTCCTTGTCATAGTTTTCTGTTATCTCGACATGGACAGCTCCACCTTGAGGGGTTTCTATTCTACTTACACGTGTGGAATCAAGAGAAAGAACGACTGTCTTCCCAACGGGAGACATGGCTATGCTGTGCGGTTTCAAATCGGTCATCTCCAGCAGTCTCCGCCGGTTCTGGCCGTCGCCGTCGACCACAGCAAGCCAGTACCTGTCCGAGTCATTATCAGAGTCCATGTAGGCGAGCGTCTTGCCTCCGGCTGACCAGATACTGTGATATGGCATCATGCGAGGATTCCAGGGGGCTAGTTTTACCCGGTCGCTGCCATCGGGGTTCATGCTGTATATGTAATTGCCATATCGCCCTTCTCTGGGGCCAAGAAAGACTATCCTTCCCGCCCTGTTACCTTGACACCCGGCGGCTGACAGCAACAGGAAAAGCGTCAGAATCAGTCCTGAAACAGTTAGCAGTTTCCGCATCATTAACCTCATGACAAACTATCCATATTGTCTTAATCATCTTAACAAATTTTAGTGTTATAATATACTAGCAAACTGGAGGAGATATATGGTTTCAAATAATACTATTGACAGCATGATAGAACGAGCTATGTTTGACTCTAACTCTGAGGCTAGGCAAACCTACCAGCAAAAAATCCGTGACCTGGCTTCAGCGAATGGTATTTCCCTGGGAAGCATGCAGGGACTCTACGAGGCTGCGGGAAAAGGACTCTACCGCAACAAAACAGTTCCGGCGTTGAACATCCGCGGACTTACTTATCACACGGCAAGGGCCGTATTCAGAATGGCCTTGAAATACAAGGTGGGCGCCTTTGTTTTTGAAATTGCCCGCACTGAAATGGTCTACACTGACCAAACCCCTGCCGAGTATGCAGTAAGCATTCTAGCGGCGGCTATCAAGGAGGGATTTAGAGGTCCCGTTTTTATTCTAGGAGACCATTTTCAGGCAAATCAGGGTAAATTTACCCAAGACCCGGTAGCAGAGGTAAAAGTGCTCGAGGACGCAGCCAGAGCTGCCATCACTGCCGGATTCCTGAATAAAGATATAGATTCCTCAACCCTCGTTGATTTATCAAAACCGACCGTAGATGAACAGCAGAAGAACAATTATGTAGTCGCCGCGGATATGACCAAGTTCATCCGCAGTATCCAACCTGAGGGCGTAACCATCTCGGTAGGCGGCGAGGTGGGCGAAGTGGGTAAATCGAACACCACCGTGGAAGAGCTTAGAGCCTACATGAACGGGTATAAAAAGCGGCTGGGAGCCGGTATCAAAGGGATTACAAAAATGGCTGTGCAAACCGGAACCACCCACGGCGGTGTTGTATTGCCGAATGGCACCGTTGCCGATGTGAATCTGGATTTTAAAACTATTGAAGAACTGGGCAAGGTGGCGCGGGAGGAGTATGGGGTAGGCGGAATCGTACAACATGGAGCCTCTACTCTCCCTGAAGAGATGTTCGAGCTGTTCCCCAAAGCTGGAACCCTGGAAGTGCACCTGGCTACCGAGTTCCAGAATATCATTTACGATAACCCTCATTTCCCCAAAGAGCTACTCAATAAAATGTACGGCTACATAAAAGAAAAATACCCGGGTGACCGTGCCGCTGGTGATACCGAGGAGCAGTTCCTCTACAAAACCAGGAAAAAGGCGTTTGGCGGCTTCAAAAGAGAAACCTGGCATCTTCCGGAAAAGACTCTCGCGGAACTAATGAATCCCCTGGAAAACAAGTTCGCTTTGTTGTTCCAGCGCTTAAATGTTACGAATACTGTAGAGCTGGTAAATAGATATTGCAGCAAACCAAGATAACTTCATGATTCACTGCAACACCATAATGTCACAAATTTGTAATGTCTTTCTCTTTATTGTTATTATTTTGTAACACTCAATCTGGTATAATAACCAACAATATCACGGATACATTCTAAAAAGGGGTATAAGCATAGGCTATGACAAAGACCATGCTAAAGGCCATCCCACTCATAATGCTCAGCTTGATTTTACCTGCTCTTGTTTCGTGCCGCCCCGAACCCGTATCGCCTCAGGAAGGCAGAATACTGATTCTGGAGCCATCCGCTGATTCCACGGTCACTTCTCCGAATATTACAGTTAAAACTTATGTGGAATTTTTCAATCTGGTGGATAAG
>DATBWO010000104.1:0-10734 GCA_036514775.1 Dehalococcoidia bacterium
TGTTGGTTCATCGGGGTCCAGCGAGAGTTTTCGATAGTGAAGAAGAAGCTACGGCGGCGATAATGAAAGGCAAATTTAAGTCAGGTGAGATAATCGTCATTCGCTATGAAGGGCCCAAGGGAGGGCCAGGAATGCGTGAGATGTTAGCCGCTACCTCTCTCCTCAGTGGTATGGGTATGGATAAAGAGGTAGCTCTCATTACCGATGGACGCTTTTCCGGAGGCACGCAAGGAGCCGCCATTGGTCATGTCTCTCCCGAGGCGGCAGAGAGAGGTCCGATAGCAGCCTTGCGGGATGGTGATATGATTGAGATAAACATACCTGACCACAAATTGGAAGTAGCATTAAGCCCAAAAGAGCTAAAACAGCGGCTGGCTTCATTGCCTTCCTTTAAACCTAGGATTAAAACTGGCTATCTTAAGAGGTATAGTGATAAAGTAAGCTCGGCCAGCACTGGTGCGGTGTTTGCTGAGTAAGGAGCTATTCCATGAAAAAAACTGGTGCTCAGATTCTCTGTGAAAGTTTAGTTAAAGAAGGGGTGGAGGTTATTTTTGGCATCCTCGGTGGTTCTGTCTTACCGATATATGATACCTTCCCCCAATATCCTCAGCTCCGACATATATTGGTTCGCCATGAACAGGGAGCGGCTCATGCCGCTGATGGGTATGCTCGAGTTACACATAAGGCGGGAGTATGTATTGCTACTTCGGGGCCGGGAGCTACTAACTTGGTTACCGGAATCGCCAATGCTTATATGGATTCTGCACCCATGGTAGCTATAACTGGCCAGGTAGCCAGGTCTGTTATTGGTAAGGATGCCTTTCAGGAGACGGATATCACAGGCATTACCATTCCTATTACTAAACATAACTATCTTGTTACCGATGTTAATGAGCTGGCTAAAACGGTTAAAGAGGCCTTCTACATTGCCCAGACAGGAAGGCCGGGACCTGTGCTTATCGACATACCACGGGATGTCCAACAAGAGCAAACGGAGTTTGTTTATCCCGATAAGATTGATTTGCCGGGCTATAAAGTTATCTCTCGTGGGCATCCAGCGCAAATTAAGAAAGCCGCAAGGCTCATTAACGAAGCTGAGCAGCCTGTTATCATCGCTGGTCGAGGGATAATTATCTCCCAGGCCTATGATGAGTTTAAGGAATTTGCAGAGAAAGCACAAATACCCGTGGCTCACACCCTACTTGGTTTGAGCTCCTTCCCGGGAAACCATATACTTAATCTGGGCATGCTGGGTATGCATGGCACGCCTTGCGCCAATATGGCAGTGCAAAACGCCGACCTTCTTATCGCTGTCGGCATGAGATTTGATGACCGGGCTACCGGAAATGTCAGCGGGTTTGCTCCCAATGCCCGCGTCATTCACATTGATATCGACCCCGCAGAGATTGGAAAGAATATCCCTACCGAAGTTCCGGTAGTCGGGGATATAAAAAGTGTGCTCATGACCTTGAACGAACAAATTGAGAGAAGAGAGCACGTGGATTGGCTTTCGCAAATAGAGCAGTGGAAGTATGAACATCCATCGTTAGAAATCAGGCAAGGTGATGAACTATTGCCTCAATATATTATTAACCAGATATACGAGGCCACACAAGGTGATGCTTTAGTGGTTACCGGGGTGGGGCAGCATCAAATGTTTGCGGCGCGATATTTTGCTTATACCAAGCCCAACAGTCTTATTTCTGCGGGAGGGTTGGGCCCCATGGGGTTTGAACTACCTGCGGCTATGGGAGTTAAAGTCGGTCGTCCCGAGGAGGTGGTATGGTGTATTGCCGGCGACGGCGGCTTTCAGATGACTATCCAGGAGTTGGCTACCATAACACAGGAGAACATTGCTGTAAAAATAGCTATCATGAACAACGGGTATTTAGGCATGGTAAGGCAATGGCAGGAGCTATTTTATGGACGGCGCTATGTTGACACGAAACTTTGGAATCCCGATTTTGTCAAAATTGCCGAAGCGTATGACATTCCTGGTGTCAGGGTGAAACGCAGAGAGGAAGTTATTCCGGCTATACAGAAGGCTATGGAGTATCCCGGAGCTTTTCTCATCGATTTTTTTATCGAACCCGAGGAGAACATCTATCCTATAGTGCCGCCAGGGGAAAGCCTGGCCAGATTTTTCGAGCCATCAAGGCCTGAGGTATTAGGGGGCAAATTCTAAGCATAAAGCACGAAATGCTAAACAATATTACAACCCAAAACTTCAATGATCAAAAGATAAGGGTTTTGAATTTGGAAATTTGGAATTTGAATTTGTTTGGAGTTTAGAGATTAGGGTTTGGGATTTACTTATTGGAGGGCAAATTGACTAATACAAAACATACTTTAGTAGCTTTAGTGGAGGATAAACCAGGGGTGCTTAATCGAATAGCTAGTTTATTCCGACGGCGCTCCTTTAATATTCAAAGTCTGGCTGTAGGTGGTAGCGAACAGTCTGGCTTATCTCGCATGACTATTGTCGCCGTCGGTGATTCTGCTCAAATAGAGCAGGTGAGAAAGCAACTGGATAAGCTAATCAACGTGGTTAGAGTCGCTGATATAACCGAAGAAGACATGGTGACCAGAGAATTGGCCTTAATTAAAGTGAAGGCTACTGCCTTGACAAGAAGCGAGATTATGCAAATCGTCGATATTTTCCGGGCTAACATAGTTGATGTTGCTCCAGGGTCACTGACGGTGGAGGTAACCGGTGATGAAGATAAGCTGGATTCTCTGATCAGGCTCCTTCGTGATTTTGGTGTTAAAGAGGTTTCACGAACAGGCAAGATAGCCTTAACTCGCGGAAGCAGTTCTTAAATGACTGCGACAGCTGATAACTGACGACTGAAGGTTAATAGGGAGGGACTATGGCTAAAATTTATTACGACAAGGATGCTAACCTGAATCTGCTCAAGAGAAAGACAATAGGTATTATTGGCTTTGGGAGTCAGGGACACGCCCATGCCCAGAATCTGAGGGACAGCGGCTGCCAGGTCATCGTTGCTGAATTACCAGGCACCCAAGGCTGGAAAGCAGCCAAGAAAGCTGGTTTTGAAGTTGCCACTGCTGCTGAAGTAGCTAGGAGGGCAAATATAATCGTTATGCTTGCCCCGGATACTGTGCAGCCCAAAATCTATCGTGAGTCCATTGAGAAAGAGATGGCTCGAGGCAAGACACTTATGTTTGCTCATGGTTTTAGTATCCACTTTTCTCAAATCGTACCTCCAGTTGAGGTTGATGTTAGCATGATAGCGCCTAAATGTCCGGGACATATGCTCAGAAGACTTTATACAGAAGGTTCAGGGGCTCCGGCCTTGGTGGCTATCCACCAAGATGCCTCGGGGAAAGCAAAAGATGTTGCTTTAGCCTATGCCAAGGGTATTGGTTGCGCTAGAGCAGGGGTTCTGGAAACGACCTTTGCTGAAGAGACCGAGACCGACCTCTTTGGCGAACAAACGGTGCTTTGCGGAGGTGTCTCTTCTTTGATAAAGGCCGGTTTTGAAACATTGGTTGAGGCTGGCTATCAACCTGAGATCGCCTATTTCGAGGTTTGCCACGAGTTAAAGCTCATTGTTGACCTGATTTATCAAGGTGGTTTGAGTTATATGCGCTATTCAGTGAGTGATACGGCAGAGTACGGTGATTATACGCGGGGCCCGCGAGTCATTGATGATTTGGTCAAAGAGGAAATGAGGCAAATCTTGACGGAAATTCAAGATGGCAGCTTTGCTACGGAATGGATTTCGGAAAACCAGGCTGGCCGCCCCAGCTTTAACGCCATGAAAAGAAAAGAGGCAGAGCATCCCATCGAAGTCGTGGGCAAGAAACTCAGGAGTATGATGCCCTGGCTGAAGAGCTAGATATCATTAGAAAACCTTGCTACTGATGCTCTACTGTGAGCTTAAAAAGTCTTGCATAGCTTGATAATAATCTCCTGCGCACACGCCAGCAGAAGATAGTGAATTTTGGCCAGCGTTATCGTATAATATTGGAAAGAAACTGGGAGATGTGGCTATGCCATGCTGTAAATACTGTGGGGGGAAAATAGATAAAGATGTCGTGTTTTGCCCTAAGTGTGGGAAAAGTGTGGTTGTAAAAGGTACAAGACTGCGAAAGTCTCAGGTCCAGGAGAAAGTTGATGAAGCGAAACATAGGGCAAATATGTATGTTATTCTGGCAATAATGCTTGTAACGGTGGGGATAATGGGTGGTGGTATCCTTTGTGTCTCAGTGAGTTCGGTCGGGCTTTTTGGAATAGTGCTTGTTTGCTTGGGCATTGGATCTACCGCGTGGGCTGATCGATATGAACGCAAAGCCCAGAATTTGAAGAAACAGCTCAATCGGTGAAATTAATCTGAAGCCTCGCGATTATCTCATTAAGGCAAAGTGCGCCTTAGTTCAAACACCACCGGGTTTGCTGGGTCAGGACAGGCAACAGTAGTCTTGTTTTGGTCTTGCTCCCAGGGGAACGAACCGCCGAATTGCAGGACTTGGGCAAAAGGGAAAAGGGAATAAAAAGCCCATGAACAAAGGTTAGGCGGAGTCTGTTGTCCGATGACAAACTCATCACCAGCCTTGTGTTGAGCCGCGCATGTCCCCTTCTGGGATATTACCTTAGCTATCACATCAGACATCTCAACCTCCTATTTCACTACTGATTGGACTCATACCTTTTATCTTCATTTCTGGTTAGGTCGGCCTGATTTTTCTATAATAGCATATTGTGGTATGGCTCAGTACAAGCGAGTGGCGGATGTACAAGATATGCGTCGTCGGGAAAGTTATATAGCTAGAATCTATGTTCCAAGCTGTATCGATGAAAAACATTAAGAACAAATAAAAAATCGCCTTTTCAGCTAGCACAACAGGTTGAGCTAGCTAAGCTTTGTTGCTATACTTGATTACGAAAATGATTGATTGGAATGATTGCCAGAAGAGCTTAGGAATATCTTTCCGGCGAGAATCTTTACTGGAACAAGCCTTTGTGCATCTATCTTACCTTAACGAAAATCCTGGTTTCGCCCGGCCTAGCAACGAGCGCTTAGAGTTTCTGGGCGATGCCATACTTAACTTCATTGTAGCGGAAAAACTGTACAAAGAGTTTCCCAAACTACCTGAAGGAGAACTAACTGAGATTCGTGCCTCTCTAGTTTGTCGTGATACTCTGGCTGAACTGGCTTTTTCGCTCAAGCTTGGCGACTGGCTCTTGTTAGGACGAGGTGAGGAAGCAAACGGAGGAAGGGCGAAGGCGAGTAACTTAGCGAATAGTATGGAAGCACTGATCGGTGCTTTATATTTAGACCAGGGGCTGGCCAAAGCCCGGAAATTTATTCTCAGACAGCTCAAGTCGGAATTGGAAAAAATAAGGGGAGGTAAGACAATCCCAAATTACAAGGCATTAGTGCAAGAACTCGTCCAGGGACAAAGGAAGCCCACGCCAGTTTACCGTTTGGTGGAAGCTACTGGTCCTGACCACAACAAGCAATTTACCGCTGAAATCTTGGTCGAAGGGGAGGTACTGGGCAGGGGGACAGGCAGGAGTAAAAAAGCCGCTGAAAGCCAAGCAGCTAGAGCAGCTTGGGAAAAAATGAGGTGTAACCATGGGTAGACGAGATTATAGACGGCGAGAGTCAAAGAAACCTAAGAAGGGAGCACAGAAAAGCAAACCGATTTCGGAACTCGTGCCACAGGTAGAGGTAGAGGTAATCAAGAAAAAAAGGAAGCCAGTTGAGGAATATGAGGAATAGATAATTGGCAGCTTACCTGGAGCTCTACCGTAGTGGCAAGCTGCGGGAACGGGTAGATGCGGCCGTATCTTTGCTTGA
Organism: Dehalococcoidia bacterium; assembly: GCA_036514775.1. Lineage (GTDB taxonomy): Bacteria > Chloroflexota > Dehalococcoidia > GIF9 > AB-539-J10 > RBG-13-51-36. The sequence continues at coordinate 5,829 of DATBWO010000104.1, forward strand.
AAGTTGCACTGTGTGCCCTCGCAGTTGTGGTGTTAATCGTCTGACTGGCGATGTCGGTAAGTGCCGCACCCCTCGCAAAGCAATGATATCCAGTTATGGGCCTCACTTTGGTGAAGAAGCCCCCTTAGTGGGCAGATATGGTTCGGGTGCTATATTTTTCACTAATTGCAACCTTAGATGTCTCTTCTGCCAGAATTATTCCATTAGCCAGCTAGGCGAAGGTCAGGAAGTGAGCAAAGAAGAGTTGGCTTACACAATGCTCTCCCTTCAAGCTAAAGGATGCCACAACATAAACTTGGTGTCCCCCACTCACGTAGTTCCTCAAATTCTGGAAGCACTGGAGCTAGCAGTGGACTCAGGCTTACATCTCCCCTTAGTGTACAACAGTGGTGGCTATGACTCGGTGGAGACCTTGAGAATACTTGACGGCATTGTTGATATTTATATGCCGGATATGAAATATGACGATGAGGAAACTGCTAGAGAGTTGTCGGGCATTGAAAACTATCCCGCGATAAATAGAGCTGCAATCAACGAAATGCATCGGCAAACTGGTGACCTGGAGGTAAACGAGGAAGGAGTGGCTCAACGAGGACTCCTTGTTCGCCACCTGGTTTTACCTCATGGGCTAGCAGGAACAAAAGGGATAGTGAATTTTCTCAGTAAATCAATTTCCCGCAACACCTATGTTAATATCATGGCTCAATATCATCCCTGCTACAAGGCTTTAGAAATTCCAGGTTTAGGGCGGCGAATATCATCTGCAGAATTCCATGAAGCATTATCTCTAGCTCAAGAAGCAAGGCTGAATAGGCTGGATAAGGTTTATACTGTAGAGATTCTTCGCCCCGACAAGTCGGGGCGAAGAATGACAAGAAGCGGCTGAGAATAAGGAAGATGGCTGAGGATGACGAGGATAACTCAGAATAATGAAATATCTGATGTAGCGCATCTTTCCGCTACAATCTATGGTCGTGTGCAAGGCGTTTTCTTTCGCTATTTTGTCCAAAATATAGCCACGGAGCTAAGCCTAAAAGGCTATGTCCGCAACCTTGCCAGTGGCGATGCTGTGGAAGTTCAAGCTGAAGGAGAGCGGCAGCAATTGAATAAATTGTTGGAACAGCTTAAAGCAGGTCCACCAGGAGCTCGGGTCGAGAGAGTGGAGGTAAAATGGGCGGACTATTCAGGGCAGTTCGACGATTTTAGCGTAAGGTATTAAGAGAAATACTAAGCACTATCAAACCTAAAATCTCAAATCGTGAAGAATTCAGAAGTCAATAGCCAGTAGAGAGAGGTGGCTGCTGGCTACTGAATTCTGACTACTGGCTACTGGATTTAGGATTTAAGTTAGTTCAGACCCCAACTTAGTCCTCAAGTTGAACCCTGCCTTCGCTAATTAGTTTTAAGTGCTCGCAGTCAACTCCAGCTATTTGAGAAGCCTTAAGGTCAATTTCATGAGGTTCGCCAACCAGGGTTTTTCCGTAATCCTCCGATTTCCCTTTCGTGGGGTCATCACTGTAGAAGAATTTTTGATGAGCTTCGATAATGCCCAAATCGAAGGGCAGGGTGAAGTAAAGGTCAGCAAGGACTTTCTCAATGCCTAGCTCATATAGAGTTCCCCAGCCATCCGATTTGCCCTTTTTGTACTTGCTTACCGGTAGCAGGCTCAAAAGGTTTGCCACACTGAAGTGTCCAGAACTACTACTCACCTTAAATGGGGTAACGCTGATTAAGAAGTCGCTGCGCAGCACTACATTGGGTACCCAGAAACTTTCCACGGCATAGAATTCAGATAAGGGATTTTGGACCTCTATAAAAATGGAATCCCTGATATCGAGCATAAGGACATTATGAAAGTTATATCCTAAAGCTTGATATATCGGGTAAATTGATTCACCGCTAGGAGTCCCGTCAGCAATGAGGATATCTGCATTACTAACTTTCCTGATACCTCTAATAATACCATTCAGTAATTTGGGACTTGTAGTTACAGGGTATGGTAAGGGATAGCCAGCACTGGGTTTAATCAAAACTCGCCTTGCCCAGGCAAGCTCTGGGGGAGGAGTAAATACAAAATCAGAATCTTTAACAATCATTGACTTCATATCAGCGACCAAATTTAATAACTACAAAGCCGGTTGCAAGAGCACTATTTCAGTGGCAACCGGAGGCTTTTCGCGCTCGAACTCCACTTCACTACTATCTATCTTTCTCACATTTTTCTTGCCTCTAAGGAAATCCTCAACACCGGCTATAGGATAGGTACACCTGGGCGACTTAAAATGCATGGGAATAACTACTTTCGGCTTTAATTGCTCGCATACTCGGCTAGCTACGGAGGCATCAATGGTGAAGAAGCCACCCACAGGAACAAATAGTATATCCACCGCACCAATTTCATTGACTTGCCTTGGGCTAAGCACATGCCCTAAATCACCCAGGTGACAAAGCTTTATATCATCTATGGTGAAACAAAAGACGGTGTTAGGTCCTCTTTGTGTGCCCTGAGAAGCATCATGGTAACTGGAGATGCCCCTAAACTGAATACCTTGGGCAGTTTTTGTGCCGTCACCTTTAACCACTTCAGGTTTCCCCTGTACTGCGGAAACGTTACTGTGGTCACCATGTCCATGGCTCACCACAACGACATCCGCAGTTTCCTTGATGGGAGAATAATTAATACCCCCACCCACAGCATAAGGGTCAGTAATTACTCTCGTTCCATCCTTAGAAGTAATTAAAAAGCAAGAATGTCCCAACCACTTTACCTTCATATAGTTTCCTGACCCTTTGCCGTGCTCAAAGCTAATTCGACCAACGTTCTGACGCCGACTCCAGTAGCCCCTTTTACTGTATAGCCGCTCTCCTTGCTCGAGAGAGCAGGGCCGGCTATATCGATATGAACCCAGGGGGTATTAGCAGCAAATTCAGCCAGGAAGAGGGCAGCTGTGATAGCTCCACCATACCTGTTGCCGGTATTCTTAATATCGGCAATTGCGCTTTTGTTTTGCTCTTTATACTCCTCAGGCATGGGCATTTGCCACATTCTCTCCCCTGTTCTTTCCGCAGCTTTGAGAACTTTATCTGCCAGGTCTTGGTCATTGCTAAAGAGGCCACTATAAAAGGTGCCCAAGGCAACACGGCAAGCTCCAGTTAGAGTAGCCAAATCTATCAGGGGAGACAAATGGAGCCTCTGAGCATAACTCAGGGCATCGGCTAGAATAAGCCTTCCTTCGGCATCGGTGCTTATCACTTCTATGGTCTTGCCATTCATCGCTTTCAATACATCCCCTGGTTTCAAGGCGGTGCCGCTGGGTAAATTCTCGGTAGCCGGAATGACGGCGGTAATATTAATCTTGGGGTTCAACTGAGCAATAGCCCCCAGTGCTGCCATAGCGGCAGCAGCACCAGCCATGTCACCCTTCATTTCATCCATCCCCTCTGACGGCTTAATGGAAATTCCCCCAGAATCAAATGTTATGCCCTTGCCTAGAAAGCCCAGGGTTTTTTCAGAACTTTCATCTCCTTTATAAGTGAGGGTTATTAGCTTGGGAGGCTGGTTGCTTCCTTTTGCCACCCCCAAGAGTGCTCCCATGCCCATCGCCTCCATGTCCTCTCGGTCAAAGATTTTGAACTCTAAATTGTATTTACTAGCTATTTCTTTAGCTGCTTCAGCCATCTGGCTGGGTGTCATGTAATTAGCTGGTTCATTAACCATATCCCGCGCCCAGTTGGTAGCTTCAGCTACTACCTTCCCCTTGCCGATGACTGGCTCCAGGATTGGGACTTTTCCCTTTTCTCTTACCACTATCAGCATTTCTTCGACATCTTCATATTCAGGCTTCTTATATTTAGTGAAGCTGTAAAGCCCGAGAATAGCGCCCTCAGCTATTGCTTCCGCTGAAGCCTCAGGCTCAATACCACCTATGCCAGCACCATGAAGTATGGTAGCTATCTTGTGACAATTCAATTTGCGCAATACCCGACAAAATTCTCCGGTTACCCCGCGAATTTTATCCGCAGTGAAATCCTGGCGCTTGCCCAGCCCGGCGATAGCTACTATCCCTGCTGGCACTTTCCCAAACGTATGGACAATGCCAACTTCTCCAAACTTACCCTTAATCTCGCCTCGGCTGATGAGAGAACTAATAGCTCCGTCCAGAGCCTTGTCCACAGCAGCGGTAGCACTGCCCGGTTGTTCCACACCTTCAAAAAGATTTACCACAATGGCATCAGCTTCGATTTGAGCTATGTTTCCAACTAGAACTTTAATCTCCACAATTCGTCTCCCTAAAACGTGTAAATTTTAGAACATTTATTTTACTTTATTTAGATGAAGAATTGAAGAGGTTAATAAAGGAAATTTTGCTCTTATCTCTTTGTCGCTCGCACAATCTTATCGATTACGGCAGTAATATCCTGCGAGGTATCAACAACAAAATGATTGCGAGCAATTTTTTCCCTTCGAGGCTTCATTTTATTATACACTTCCCAATCGGCTTCCGAGTCATACTGAGGCACAGCTGCTTTTTCTCGAGTCAGAAGGCGTTGCCGCACCACTTCGGGAGGAGCTTCAACCCAAACCAGGATGAGCTTGGCCCCGGCTCTTTCGGCAGCGCGGTAGAAATATTCTCGATGGTGCTCCAACAGGTTTGTGGCATCAAAAATGACAGGTATTCCCTTCCTTAAAAGCTCTTCGATGAGAACATGGCAAGCAGAGAAAAGCCGCTTATTTTCACTTTCCTGATACTGGGGGGAGGGAAACAGGATTATTCGCAAAGTATCGCTTGCTAAGATGAGAAAAGACAACCTTTCAGCCAGCTTGTGGCAGAAAAAGGACTTACCCGTGCCTGGCAAGCCGCTGATTACTATAAGTGGAGGCTCTACCTGGGGTTGAGGTAAGCCA
>DATBWO010000105.1:0-4823 GCA_036514775.1 Dehalococcoidia bacterium
GGTAAACCAAAGATGCTAATTGTTGGAGCAGCTATGAGAAAATTAATACATATTATTTACGGAGTGCTTAAACACGGTAAGCCATTTGATTCTAATTTTGCATTAAAAAATACTTGACTTCTAAGACGGTATCTGACCCTAAGTTTCTCAGGAAAGAGATCTCCGAAGCAGAAGCCAAATGTTGGAGGCTATCTTTTGAGGGGGCGTTGGGCTTTACGTTTCTTCTTGCACGCTTTGTAATATCATTTTATAAAGACTGTGGTAGTGCTGCTTACGTTGCAAATCTCTCTAAATCTCCCCAAACTTTTAAAGGCTGAAGAAAAGGCAACCGCCGAGTGAGAGGTAGCAACGGCTTTGCGGGAACCCGATACAACTAAATAAATTTAGCGGGAGCGAGCAAAGATGGCGTGGGGAAGGTAGTCGTGGCGTGGGGAGCTCAGCCCACCGCCAAGTAACCGCCAAGCGTCCGTTCGCACGCAGATCTAGCGTTGGGCTTGTGGGTGTAGATCTAAGCGATACCACAAGAGTCTGCGAGCGGAATGTGGACGAAGCAGGCTGAGCGAAGGAGGGGCTTTAGCTGAGGTAGGATTAGGACTCTCACCCTGGCTGCGTTTACGCTTTTCAGTGCAGACTGTGTGAGTGTCCTAGACTGGGGTAGGCGTCTGCCTTTCGGAGATACTACCAGTGTGATGATGTAAAGGGGTATGTGGTACATCTTCACTCTGGTATGTGGGGCTTTATTATGGGAAGGTCAGCATGATGGTTCCGTAGCATTCGGAGTAACCTTGATGCTGACTATGGGGGGCTTCCTTAGGAGGGACGACCACGTAAGCCTTTCGCAGTCAAACCACAAAACAAATGAAACTCTGACAAGAAAGCCTTAGGTGGACGGTGGGGGTTGATACAGGAGGGACTACTACGATGCTACCTAGGCATAGGGTACGTGAGATAACTTCATATCTCATGCACCAGGGTTCACGTGGTAGGCATGCCTACGGTAGCTTGGTAGTAGGTGGGGCTGTTGTCTTTTGTCGTGGAATGCGAACGATGTTCACGTATCGTGTTATCTTCGTTCGCTGGGCGGTTTTGTCACGTATTATCATTATATGAGAATATCTCTGTCTTTGGTGTTCAGATTCCACGTGGCCCAAGAGCATAAGCATAAACCTCTTTTATTTGACTTGTTTATAGTTAGACGAAAAGTTGAGGGAATTTCCCTGTATTAGAGAGAAGAAGATTTAGCAAAATTAAGTGAGGTCAGGAAATTTGCTCTTGTAATGTCCCTCAGGTTTCTGCGGGGTTCTTTATCCTGTGCCCGAAATTTCAGAGAAGTCACGTATCGTGATTTCTCTAGACTGTATCAATGCCAAACGCTCCGCTAGAGATTTCTCACTTGTCTCAAGTTTGGCACTGCGGTCATAGCTGGCCTGTCTCTTAGGTCCACTTCAACTATGGCTCCGGGGCTGTTGAAGCTGTAACGCTTACTTGTGATTGATCCGACAACGGTTAATCCTGTTTTGCCAAGATACTGGAAATAAACGGCAGAATGGCGTACAGATTGTGGTTGTGAATGTGTACTTCCTGTAGTCTTAAAACCCTGATGAGTCTGTATCGTTCCCTGGAACTCTGTCCTCTTTTTGCCGCAACAAGACATTTTCGTCCTCCTTATCTTCCAAATATTGGGCTGGCGGTGTGCCACGCCCACAGTTTGTGATGCGTTCAAGCAGAATCGCTGCTGCCGAAAGCGCTAACCACAATAAGAACCGCTCCATCCAACTCTTCCCGATGAGAAAAGCGAATGGAACGGATATCCAAAGACTTAAACAGTAAAAACAATCGAGCAAGCTTCCCCAGAACCCCGCTCCTGCTCTTCGGCGTAATTGAACTACTACATCCCATGGTCCGTCTTCTGCCTGGAGCAGGTGGGTGATACGCCAGACACATAGTATTCCAAGTATAAGCAAGTAAAAACGCATCGCTTTTCACTTCTGAATAATTTCTCTGGATTTCCCGTCCTCCGGTTATCCTCAGACATGGTTTTGACTTGAGTTGACCGATGTGGGCTCTTATGCTGGGACGCCACCCTATAAGGATGGGCGTCCCAACAACAAGAAGTCGAAAAGCTTGCTTACTCTTGCGGCTCCTCCAAACAGAACCCGATGTCTGCGGGGACGCAAAACGCGATACCGTGGCTATTATAGTTGGTGCGGTCGCACGCCACCAGGTGAATGACGTACCCGCATGGGTCCATAGGCGAAATAGGCGGGTTAGGCTCAGTCATATCTCCGGTGTTCAGCCTCCAATGGCCGGATTCACCCGTGGTAGACACCACTGGGAAGGATCGGCTGTTGGGGACAGTATAGGTTAATCCTCCGTCATTCGACAGCATGACCGTCGCCCCGTGGGCCGGTCCATCCGGGGTGACGTCGAGGCTCACGCCCCCAAAGTGCTGGTTGATCAGGTCGCTCGTGCCGGGGTCGTGGACCTCATAGGTACCAGTCAGAATAGTCCCGACAGGGAACTTGCCACAGTCTATGGCCGGAATAGGGTTGCCGTTAAGAGTAGCACCGGTGATGGTCAAGGTAACCGGCGCGTATGGTTGTAGCGCGGGGTTTGCCGCAGGAACCGACGAAGGGGCGGTGTGGTCAACACGCACCCTGATCACCTGCGCTCCAACGTAGAGCGTGGGGGGGCCGACATTGGGGTCCTTCGCCTCCATCCTTATCTCCCATTCGCCTTCCATCAATGCGTTCGTTAGCCACCTGGCAAGTTTATCTACGACTAGGAAGCGGGTGGAAGGAGCCGTGTGGTCTTCCAGGTACTCGTACCAGCCCTCACCCAGGGCATCGGCATCGTCGGTGGCCGTGAGGTTGATGTTAAATATCGTGTCGCCTGGCGACTCCTCCAACTGTACTGCGCCCACGAATTTCGTGACATCGACGTCAACCGTGTTGGTGAGGGGATGCCATGTGTCAATGCCGTCGTCTTTTCGGACCAGGATTCTGTACTTCAACGGCAAAGCCCCGCCGCCAAAGGAATCTGGCAGCGTGCCCGCGATACGTCCGGTGATGGTGATGCCTCCTCCAAATGGACTCAGGTTCACTGAAAAGACACCGATCTCCGCATCGCCGGTGGCCAGCCCGGTCGCTGAATCAATGTCATCAATTGCGATGTCGCCAACGGTTTCTATAACCGGGTTACGTGCCACCGCTTCCCCAGGCCGCAACTGGATGAGGCATTCCTCCCGGTTGCCCCATGTGGGCACGTAGTTGGGGTTGCCAGGCGGCGGCGGGGTCTCCCAGGACAAGATTGCGCGCAGACGCACTACTCTGGGGCCAGCCTCACAGGGCACGAGATACTGGGAGAGGTCCTTCTTGAAAAAGACGGCGTACTGGACATCCTCCAGTGGGATGGTCTGGAGATCGTGGACTTGCACAGTGGTCGTGCCCATGTAGGTGAAGCCGCTGCCGTCGCCGAAGTCGATCCAGAAGGCCACGTATTCAGTTGAGCCTTTGGAGCATAGCCCCCCGGAATAACCGGAAGACTTCTTGACCGTAAGCACCGCCTCTAGCAGGTCGCTTTGGGGGCGAAGACCGACGCATTTCAGCTCTTCATAGCTGGTATCTCCGTCCGTCACCACCTGGAGTTTGCCGAAAAGCTCCGCGATTTCGCTCACGCTAAGTCCAAGAGACGCTAGAGGACTGTCGCCGCCCGGCGTGACCAAAGCTGAAGTGGCCGTTTTAGCCGTCATGAGCTTCTGTGCCTCTGGAAAGCCGAAGCGGTGGACAGGCACGCCCTTATCCGCATAGAGCGCCTTCTTCTGGGACAGGCTCAGCATCCCTAGGGGAAGAGGTTTAATTTTCACGTTTGGGTCCAGTCCAGCAATGATGGGGCCGATTGGGTCTGGGAGTTTGACCTTAAGGTCCTCAAGCCATTTCGGCAAGTCAGCCAAAAAGAAAGAGTACTTGGGGTGAATCTGGACCTGAACCGTAAGGACGTTCCCATAGACCGGTGTCCAGTTAGGTTGGTTTGCGGGCGGGGGATTGTCCCAGGAAAGGATGGCCCGCACCTTTACGATGTTCTCGAATTTACAGAGCTTCTTGAACGACGTGAAATCCTTTCTTACGGCGTAGCAGAGGGGCTTTTCACCAGGGATGTTATAGACTCGCACGCTGTTTATTCCAACATCGTGCCAGACGCCGTTATCGTGCAGGTCCACGTAGAACCGGACGTACTCAAAGGACCCCAGGGAGCAGATATCGCCTCCGTATCCAGACTCCTGCTTGAGGTGGAGCACAGCTTCCAAACGGTCGGCGGGAGGGTTGATTCCCACGCACATAAGCTGTTCATAGGTCGTAATGCCTTGCTGTAGCTTGACTGGCTTGTACGGACTCAGCTCCAGGTTGCCGAAGTAGTTGGGATTGGCCAGAATAAGTGCCCTGAACTGTGCCCGCTCCTTATCATATGACGGTCCGTCAGGCGGTTTCTCAACAGCGGTTTCTTGCGACTGCTCCTTTGTTGATGTTTTTTTGGGATTGTTCTCGGCTTCCATAATATTTCCTCCTTTTTTTCTTCTGACCAATCAAGGTCAGGAAATTTGAACCCATTTTATGCATAAACCTTTTCTGTTCCTATTATCTCATAAAGAATAATCCCTTGTCAACAAATCGTATTCTGCAGCGTAAAATGTAACCGAAAGGGTATTGGTTCTGCAATTTAAAAAAGTAACCGAAATAACGAAGTAATGTAGGGTAAGGAGCCATTTTTTGCTCTATCTTACTTTTATGATGGATATGCACTCAAGAAACCAATACCTTAAGCAG
>DATBWO010000106.1:0-2390 GCA_036514775.1 Dehalococcoidia bacterium
CACCGTCACCGGGTGCTTCAGTATCTCTCTTGCCAGCTTGCGGATGTCTTCGGGCATCGTTGCCGAAAACATCAGCGTCTGCCTGGGCTTTAACATACACTGTAATATCTTCTTGATGTCCGGCAGAAAGCCCATATCGAGCATCCTGTCTGCTTCATCGAGAACGAGAACATCCACGTTGGAAAGGTCGATGGAGCCTCGCCACAGGTGGTCGAGCAGCCGACCGGGACAGGCAACGACTATTTCGACGCTTTTGCTCAGTTCCCGCACCTGGGCATCGACATTGGTGCCGCCATAGACGGCGATACTCTTGATGCCTGTATATTTCCCCATGGCGTTGATAGCGCCATTGACTTGCTCGGCCAGTTCGCGGGTCGGGGTGATTATGGCAGCCCTGATTTGTCTTTTTGGCGCTTTCATCAGTCGCTCCAGAATCGGTAAGGCGAAGGCTGCCGTCTTGCCGGTGCCTGTCTGGGCGAGTCCGATGATATCTTTGCCCTGTATTATCGGGGGGATTGCTTCTTCTTGTATCGGTGTGAGTTCGGTGTATCCCAGCTCATGCACACCCTTCATGATAGCCGGATTTAGATTTAAGTTTTCGAAATTCATTAACACTCCTGAGTAAATTTGCGGAATCCTTCTTAGAAGGATTCCTTATTATTTATATTATACTGAATGGCAGAAAGAAATTCCTCATCTCTGTCTTGTTTTCGAATTGGAAAATCTGCCTCTTTTGCTCGGAAACGGTTTGACCAGCGCATTGTCAGAAAGGGGAAGCGCCTCGACGACCTTGATTCCCTGTCCTCTTAGCATTTTATCTTTGAGGTTGAAAACCGCTGCCTGGCCCTCAGACTTGGTGGGCATCTGGACGTAGCCATATCCCCTGGGTTGGCCGCTGCCTATATACTTGTCATCCATTATGATTACGGATATTACTTCCCCGAACATTATGAATATCTGACGGAGTTCATCCTCAGTTACCTCGAGTGGTAAATTGCCAACATAGATATTCATCTGTTGACCTTCCTTGGTAATGGGGTTCGCAGAGCTTTTGCTCTCGTCCCCAAAATCCCTCGGGGTCATACTATTGATTTGTGGAGTGGTATCAGGGTCGGTTGCGGCCCTGATACCACTTACCAGCGCAAATCTGACTTACCTGGCCGGTCTTACTTTGCGATAGCAATCGTTGCAGTAAACGGGCCTGTCGCCGCGGGGTTCGAAGGGTACTTGCGTTTCCTTGCCGCACTCGGCGCATACCGCAGAGAACATCTGACGGGGCGCACCGTAGTTATTGTTTCCGGAACGCTCTGACTTTCTTGCCTGACGGCACTCGGGACAGCGCTTGGGTTCGTTAGTAAAACCCTTGGACTTATAAAAATCCTGTTCCTCAGCGCTGAAGTTGAAAGCTGCTCCGCAATCGGAGCACTGGAGTGACTTGTCCTGAAAACTCATTTGGATGACCTCCTCTCTTTAGATTTTAGCTAGAGTCCGGTCACCCAATACTTAAACGAATCTGAATAGATTAATAAAGTTTGTAATAACCTAAACCTGAACTAATTACAATTCAGTATATCTTAAAGAAGACATATTGTCAAATTGAAGCTGGATTACAGGTGAGACTCGCGGGTTTGACCGCACTACCCGCAGTTATTGCTCTTTCTGTTTCTGAAGAGAATGTAATAACCAACCCCGCTGACAGCCCCGACAATCGTGGCGATGATGGCATCGTTTGTGTGGGTGTTGCTGCCTGGAGCAAAGCGGGCGGCAAAGAAAACGATAGATGTGATGACGAGGCTAGTAGGGAAGAGACAAACATACTACGCATTCCATTTTTCCTTAGAAGTCAGTAGATTGGTTTGGATTGGTAGAGCAAGCTGTACAATAGCTAGAACCTTTAAACTGATATTTAATATCGCTTATCTGTAGCAAGCTGTTAACAAAAACTGTTAGAGTCAGCTCATCGTGGCTGTCCAGGCGGACGATATCCCATTGATGCTACTTTTTTAGTTGCTTGGTCGATCTCTTCAGGCGTGAGAAGAACAATCGTGCTGGCTCGAAAACCGCCGCCAGCGCCAAGGGCCAAAGAGATAGCGGCACTGCTCACATTGTCAGGGATGTCTACAATGGCGTAGACGTCCTCTCCTCCAAAAGCGTAGTAGAATGCTTCAACATTGCCGCCAAGCTTTCCGATAATTTCCTTAAAATGTGACCTCCGCGAGGAGCCCCCCTCCCTGAGAAGTCCTCTAACACCTTCTAGAGTATATGACCCGTAAGATAGGTACTTTGGCATTGTCCCCTCCTCAACTGGTAATTTTTCACGTGACGTACTCCGTTATTGTAGCATGGCGGTATCAAAATGAAAAAAGCACAGTGAAAAGCTGTGCTTAGTT
>DATBWO010000107.1:0-3966 GCA_036514775.1 Dehalococcoidia bacterium
AATGGTCCAGATTGATCGTAGGATGGACGAGATAGTCTTCAAAAGAGGGTAAATTACCGGCTAATTCTAGGGCACCAGCGGCTCCCATAGCATGACCGATGAAACTCTTGGTGTTGTTCATATACGCATGGGGATGCTCACCAAAGACTTCTCTGATTGCCTGGCACTCCACAGGGTCTCCTTCAATGGTGCCTGTCCCGTGGGTATTGATGATATCGATATCTTCTGGAGATATGCCGGCTTTGTTAAGGGCAAGTTTCATGCACTGGACTTGTCTTTCTCTGTCGGGGAAAATAAAGTCAGTGGCATCTGAGTTGATACCATAGCCCACGATTTCACTGTAGATCTTAGCTCCCCTTTTAAGGGCGTCGCTCAATCTTTCCAAAACAAAAACGCAGCCGCCTTCGGAAACAACCACACCATTCCGATCCTTGTCAAAGGGGCGGCTTGCCTTCTCAGGGTCGGGATGGGAAGCTAAAGCCCCTTCACTTCTAAAGCCAGCAAAAATACCAAAGGAACCGGTACACTCCGAGACCCCGCCACCCAAGGCCAAATCGACTTCGTTCAGCAGCAGCATTTGTAAGCCATGTATGAGTCCAATGTTACCACCTGCACAAGCAGCCCCCAATGTGTAGTGAGGTCCGGTAATTCCCATATTCAGGGTGACTTCACCGGCGGGATTGTTAGCCACTACTCTGGGATTATGATGGTGCGACCAATATTTCACATCATAGTCAAATTGCTTAATTTCATAGATTTCGTTTTCAGTTTCCACGGTGCCATGTTCGGTAATCCCAAGGTAGACACCAATCTTCGATTTATCAAGGCCAGCAAGGTCCAATTTGGCATCAGCAATTGCTTCTTGAGCGCAGTAGATAGCAATAGAGCCCGCCCTCGTTCCCCGGCGCAATTCCTTCTTTTTTTGATACTTCAGCGGGTCGAAGTGGCATATACCAGCCAATACTTCACCCATGTAGCGGACGTTGAATTTTTGTATTCCGGATTTGCCAGCAAGTAAATTCCTTCGGAATTCTGTTAGATTATTTCCGTTTGGCGCTGCCAGGCCCACCCCGGTTATTACAATCCGTGCTTCATTAGGTTTCTTTGCCGCCATAGGATAGAACTTCCCTCAAAAATGTACGTAGTAGAGCGGCTTAAAGAAATCTAGTTGCATCGCTCCGAAGGAGTAATTCCCTGAGCTCATCTTGCTAGGGCCATTTTCTCTACCATTCCAGACCCAGCATAAGACAGACTATGCCGCTGCCAATCCCCAGCATGGCAACCTTATCACCAGTGTTAAGGCGCCCCTGGTCAATGCCGATAGCCATGGTAATAGGCAGGGAAACCGACCCAATGTTTCCCAGATAGTCCACTGTGGAGAAGTCTTTTGCCTCATCTAGTCCTAAGGTCTTGAACAGTAGTTTACTATGCACGGCGCTAACCTGATGAGTAAAAACCCTATCTATATCGGAGTTCTTCCACCCAATCTCTTGTTTTGTGGCCTCCCAGGTGTCAGGCGCCAATTTCAAACCATTTTTCAAGACCCCTTCATAGTCTGTGTGCATATCTGGAAGTTCATCCAGGTCGACGAAAGAAGTATCGGCTTCTATACGACAAAGATCATTATGCTGTGAAGCCGCGCGCGTTACCCCGCCCAGAAGCTTATGACCGTCTTGCGACAAAGAGGAATGGGTTAACACCGCTGCTACTGCTCCTGACCCCAAAGTTAAAGTGGCAAAGGCGAGTTTGAGCTTATCTCTGGTGATATCCGGCTCTTTCAAGAGTTTATAGATTGTTGTGTCAATAAGCCGTTTGCTGCTCTCACAGCCAACCACAATTCCTGCTTTTATCTGACCTAACTCAATCATGTTTGCCAGAGTTACCATGCCGTTGATGAAACCCAGGCAGGCATTGGAGATGTCGAAAATGGTAGCTGTCGGAGGAAGGCCCAGAGAGTCATGGACCACGGTAGCTGTCGCTGGTTCCAAGAAATCACGGGATACCGAGGTATGCAGCAGGCATCCGATATCCTCTTTTTTAATGCCGGACTTGCTAATGGCTTTTTCTGCCGCTTTTATACTGGCCTGACTCGGCGTTACTCCATCGTCCCAGAACCGCCGTTCCCGGATTCCCGTCATTATTTCCAGGCGACCGTAGGAAAGATTGAATTTCTTGTATATCGGGGCTAGTCTTTCTTCCAGGCTCAGGGATGTGACGATAGTCTCTGGGAGTTCATGACCGAAAGACTCAACACAGACCTTTTTATATTGCATTCAATACCCTACTTTTCCCTCACCAACATCGTGAGGAGCTACAACGAAAATAGCTATATAAACTTCACAGGCTCACTTTGGCCTGCTCGATATTAATTTCGGAATATGAAACTTTGTTCTAAGATTTTCCCACCTTTCTGTGGATTCCGGGGGAATTATCTCATCTGGAATATACTTCCCTACTCCAGCAAGAACCGTGCAGACCTTTCTTGAGTTCGCTACCTCGTCAGGGACATACTCATCAGCGGCAGCAATAACAATAGAGCGCAGCCTATTGGAAGCTAATTTCTCAACCACTTTAATTGCGAAGGAAATCAGCCTATTTGGGATACGTTTATCCAAAAAATTGAGGCCGAAGAGCAGCAGCCTATCTGGAGCATATTTATCTACGGCTTTCACAAAAAGAAAGAATCCCCTCTTTGCCAGGGACCTAATTACCGAATCAAGCCTGGGTTTTTTTTCCTGTAACGTCGTGTCCTCTGCCATGTCCTCTTTCACCTAGATGCTATATTCTTATCATTTTTACTACTATTTGTCAAATATAATATTATCTTCCCTTGATTGACACACTGGAATGACTGGGGTAAAATACATTGTTTTGACATGGCTGATGTAAAGCTTGGTTCAGGCGAGAGTTTCGAGGCTCTGCTACGTAGATTTAATAGGCAGGTGCAGCAAGACCGTATTTTAGCTGAAGTTCGCCGCCGCAAGCATTTTGAAAAACCTAGTGAAGAGAGGAGAAAGAAGGCGGCAGCGAAAAGGCGGAAGAGTTCTAGATAGTTACCATTAAAAGGTTCGTTTTTCAGGGGGGTGCTGGTAGCCGAGAGATGGCACTGAAAGAAAGTATTCAGGAAGCTCTGAGGGGAGCGCTTAAGCGGCAGCAGAAGGTAGAGCTTTCTACATTAAGGTTACTATTATCTGAAATAAGGAATGCTGAGATTGCACAGCAAAAGCCCGCTGACGATAACAAAGTGCTTGATGTTATTACCAAGGAAGTAAAACGTCGTCGGGAGAGCATCGAAGCCTTTAAGCAGGGGCATCGTAGCGATCTGGTGGCGCAGGAAGAAGCAGAAATGGCTGTTCTTATGAGCTATCTTCCTAAGCAAATGAGTCGGGCGGAGATTATGGCAACGGCACGGCAAGTGATTGATGCGGTGGGAGCTAAGGGGCCTGGTGATAGAGGCAAAGTTATGTCTCAGCTTATGCCTCAACTCAAAGGCAAAGCTGATGGCAAAGAAGTCAGCGAGATAGTTTCAGAATTGCTTGCTGCTAGCTAGGCTTAGAAAGCGAGCTAGGTTTTTAAATTATAGCGCGATGGCGGTAAAAGGGTACCGCCATTGTTCTTTGCAGTATGAAATTTGGAATTGTTATTTTCCCCAGCACTTGGAGCGATTAAATTGTTACTACAGTCTTCAGGTTTTGCTCCTCGGAATGACATCTTAGTGAATGGAGGTGGTTAATGACTATCTCCAAGGGAATTCTGGACGAAGTTGCTTTAAGCGAAAAAGAATATGAGCTTATTGTGCAGCAGCTAGGGCGAGAGCCTAATGAGGTAGAGCTGGGGATGTTCGGCTCGTTATGGAGCGAGCATTGCGGCTACAAGCACTCTAAGCTTCTACTCAAGCTTCTGCCCTCCCGAAGCAAAAATGTCTTAGTGAATCTAGGAGAAGAAAATGCCGGGGTGATAGATATT
>DATBWO010000108.1:0-7524 GCA_036514775.1 Dehalococcoidia bacterium
GTAGAAATGGGCTGGGTTATGGACTTCTGTGCCCAGACTCTCAGAAACATCATCATCGGCATCGGTGGCAAGATGGATGGCTTTCTGATGCAGTCCAAGTTCGGCATTGCGGTAAGCTCTGAAATCATGGCTATGCTCTCCATAGTCAATGACTTGGCAGACCTGCGTAAGAGGATGGACGAAATCACCCTCGCCTACGATAAAAAAGGTAACCCGGTTACCACCCGTGACCTTGAAGTTGGAGGCGCTATGACCGCTTTTATGTGCAACGCCATTAACCCCACTTTGTGCTGTACCGCAGAGTATCAGCCCATTCTGGTGCACGCCGGTCCCTTCGCCAATATCGCTGTGGGTCAAAACTCCATCATCGCCGATCGCGTTGCCCTCAAGATGGCAGACTACGTTGTCACCGAAAGCGGCTTTGCTGCTGACATTGGCTTTGAGAAGTTCTGGAATGTCAAATGCCGCTACAGCGGCCTCAAACCACACGTATCAATACTGGTTGCCACCATCAGGGCATTGAAGATGCACGGCGGTGGTCCCAAGGTTGTGGCTGGACTGCCTCTCCCTGACGCCTACACCAAAGAAGACCTGAAGACCCTAGAGAAGGGGCTTGCCAACATGGTGCACCATATCAATACCATTAAAACGGCAGGCATCAACCCGGTGGTGTGCATCAACTCCTTCCATACAGATACTAAGGCTGAGGTCGCCATGGTTCGCAAGGCAGCCGAGGCGGCCGGGGCACGTTGCGCTTTCAGTGAACACTGGCTCAAGGGTGGCGATGGAGCACTGGAGCTTGCTGATGCTGTGATGGAAGCCTGCCAAGATAAGAATGACTTCAAATTCCTTTATCCCAACGAAATGAAGTTACGCGACAGAGTGGCCAAAATCGCCAAGGTCGTTTACGGTGCCGATGGTGTGTCCTGGACACCTGAAGCCGAAGCCAAGGCAAAGGAATTTGAAGCAGACAAGAAATATGATGAGTACGCCACTATGATGGTGAAGACCCACCTGAGCCTGACACATGACCCGGCCATTAAGGGTGTCCCCAAGGGATGGACGCTGCCTATCCGGGATGTGTTGATTTATTCCGGGGCGAAATTCCTCTGCCCCTGCGCCGGGACAATCAGCCTGATGCCAGGCACCAGCTCTGATCCTGCCTTCAGAAGAATAGACGTTGATACGAAGACCGGCAAAGTGCAGGGGCTCTTCTAAAGGACGATTGGCTTAACTTAACAAGGTAAACCATCCTCTCCCTTTAAAGGGAGAGGATGAAGGTGAGGGTATTGGTAAAACCCAAGACCGTCTCTTTAACCATCAATGGCCGGGAAATAAGAGCCCTCGAGGGTGAGAAAATATTATGGGCAGCTCTGGATAACGACATCTACGTTCCCAACCTTTGTGCCATTCGGGAAAAGAGCGAGCCTTTTGCTTCTTGCCGTCTCTGCTTTGTGGAGGTTGAAGGTAAGGATAACCCGGTTACAGCCTGCACTACACCTGTAACCGAAGGCATGGTAGTTAATACCCAAGGGGCAAAGGCATTGAGGCTAGTCCGTACCGCTTTAGAATTGCTCCTGTCTAGCCATCCTGTGGATTGCGCTCATTGTCTAAAAAATGGTTCTTGTGAACTTCAGAGGATAGCTAAGCATCTCCGCGTGAAGCTAAAAACAAAAAGGTTCAGGAAAATCCTGCCTGAGCTACCTATAGATTCCACCAGCCCCCTGTTCATTTATGACCCTAATAAGTGTGTGCTTTGCGGCAGATGCGTTTGGGTATGCCAGGAAAAACTGGGTAAAGGAACCATCGGTTTTGCTTATCGTGGCTTCCGGAGGATGGTCACCACTTTTGGAGATGAGCCTATGGGTAGGTCTCGTTGTCAAGACTGTAGCGAGTGTGTTGCCGTTTGTCCTGTTGGCGCCCTCGTATTTCGTAAGGTTATGTAAAGCTCTTCATCTTTATTAATCTATGCCATCTCGCCCCAGTTTCTACCCATCTTGATATCTATCTTCACGGGGACACGAAGCTCGAAAGCTCTAGGCATAAGTTCACTAACCAAAGATTTCATTTCCGCCACTTCCTCCTCGGGCACTTCAAAGAGCAATTCATCGTGTATTTGTAACAGCATCTTGCTCTTAAGATTCCGCTTCTCCATTTCCCGGTGTAGATTTATCATGGCAATTTTAATGATATCGGCGGAACTGCCCTGCACCGGGGCATTTATAGCCATGCGCTCCGCAGCTTCCCTGACCATTCGGTTAGAGGAATTAATTTCGGGTAGGAACCGCCGCCTCCCCACCACCGTTTGCACATAGCCCAGCTTGCGGGCTTGCTCTTTGGTTGCCTCGAGATATTCCTTCACCCTAGGATATCTCTCAAAATACAGGGCGATAAATTGAGAGGCTTCTTCCCGGCTGAGATTGGTAGCTTGTTCCAATCCATAATCGCTCATGCCATAAACCACTCCGAAATTGACTGTTTTGGCATTTCGGCGCATCTCAGGAGTCACCTCATCCCTGGGAACGCCGAAGAGTGTAGAGGCGGTCGTGGCGTGGATATCTTCATCTTGAGCAAAAGCAGCAATGAGGCCGGGGTCCTGAGAGAGATGAGCCAGGACTCTGAGGTCAATCTGGGAATAGTCGGCGCTTAAAAGGTACGCCCCGGGCGGAGCGATAATGGCTCTTCTTATCTTATTCCCCATCTCGCCCCTTACAGGTATATTCTGGAGGTTGGGGTCACTGGAGGAGAGTCGGCCAGTCGCTGTGCCCGTCTGGTTAAAATTAGTATGCACCCTCCTCGTCTTATGGTTAATAAGCGCCGGCAGGGCATCAACATAGGTTGACTTGAGCTTACTGAGTTGGCGGTATTGCAGTATGAATTCAATTACAGGATGAACGCCTCTCAACGCTTCCATAACCGAGGCTTCGGTGGAATAGCCGGTTTTCGTTTTGCGAGACTGGGGTAGCCTGAGCTCCCCAAAAAGCACCTTGCCTAATTGCTGGGGCGAGTTCACATTAAATTGATGCCCGACACTGCTGTAGATTTCCTTCTCCAGTTTCAGCAGTTGCTGCCCTAGTTCCAGAGACATCTCACGAAGCAGGTCGGTATCCAAAAGAATGCCATTTTCCTCCATAGCCACCAAAACTGGAATCAAAGCCATCTCCACCCCGGTGAAGAGCTGCCACAGTCCCTGCTTTCGTAGCTCAGTTTCCAAACTTTCCTTTAAACTCCAAACGATATCCACGTTGGCACAGGCATAATCGGCAACTCGGTTTACCCCGATGTAATCGGGGGATAGGGAGCTTTGTTTTTTTCCTGCGCCAGTTAATTCAGCGGGGGTTACTATTTCGGTGCCCAGTTTGTTAAAAGCCAGCGCTTTAAGCCCCAGGGTTTTTCCGCCAAGGAGATAAGCAGCGAGCATGGGGTCGAAATTCAAATTCTCAAGCTTCACCCCACAACCAGCCAATACCGCCATAACATGCTTACCGTTATAGGCAATCTTGCCTACGCTGACATTTTCTAAAATTGCTTTGAGCCTGGCTGTGACCTGGGTTAGCGGCAACTGCTGCGGCTGATTTAAGCCCTGGTGCCCCAAAGGTATATAAAACGCCTTTCCCCGGGCTGGGGATATCGCTATTCCTACTAAATCCGCCATCGCAGCTTTTCCGTCCGTAGTTTCCATCTCGATAGCGAGGCCTTGTGCCGTTTCCAGTTCGCCTATAAGCTGTCCCAAATCTGCCTCAGTGTTCACCATGTGGCACTTGACTGCTGAGGACTGAGAGCCCTCGGACTTCATTTGAGGCAGTCTGGGAAGCAAATGACTGAACTCAAGCTCCTGGAAAAGCTTTGCCACCTCGTTCCGGTCATAGTGGCTTACCTGGCAGGTTTTCAAGTCCAGCTTGATAGGAACATCTTTGACTATTGTGGACAACTCTTTACTCTGAAATGCCTGAGTGCGATATTCGCGTAGCGTGTTCTGCAACTTGCTCGGCATTATATCTTCAGTATGGTCGTAGATTCCCTGGAGGCTGCCATACTGCTGAAGTAATTTAGCGGCTGTTTTCGGACCAACACCGGGCAAGCCAGGTATATTGTCCGAGACATCGCCAGCCAGTGCTTTAAAGTCGGGGAGTTGCTCTGGTTTAATGCCATATTTCTGTTCTACTGCTTCCTCATCGTAAAGGACGGTATCTGTGAAGGCCCGCCGGGGGGCAAGGGTTTTCACTCGAGGTAAGACAACTTGCAGCATGTCATTATCCCCGGTAACAATGATGGTCTCAATGCCCTGCTCATCAGCCTGCTTGCTTAAGGTGCCCAAGACATCGTCGGCCTCGAAGCCATCGATTTCAAAAACGGGAATATGGAAAGCTTCCACCAACTGGTGAACCTTTTTTATTTGGCTTTTCAACTCCTCGGGCGTGGCCGGGCGCTGCGCCTTGTATGCCTCGAACATTTCATGCCTGAAGGTCGGGGCAGGACGGTCAAAGGCGACAGCCCAATGGGTGGGCTTAAAATCAGCAAATACTTTGAGCAAGGTACTGGCAAAGCCGTAGACGGCGTTGATCAGCTCCCCGGTCTTGGGTTGGGTTAGCGGGGGCAAAGCGTGAAAGGCACGGTGCACCAGGGCATTGCCGTCAAAAAGCAGCAAAAGCGGTCCCTCTCCCTTTGCCACAGCTTTATTATACTATGGCAGCGCCCTAAATTCCCTGCTGATCACTTCCTGCCCGATTTCGGCAATCCTATATATCTTGGAGTCCTATTCATATATTCACGATAGACATCGCTATACTTCTCAAGGCAACTCCGTTCTTCAATTGGAGCAAAATAAAACGAAGCAGCTATCAGCAAAATGGTGAACAACAGGAAAACCCAGGAAGCCGTGGCTATGCTCACCCCCAGGAAAAATACAAAAGAAGTTACGTACATGGGGTGTCTTGAGTAACGGTAAAGGCCGTTGGTTACGGGCTCACCGCGCGGGCTGGCCGCCCAGTTCAATATGACTATAATGCCGGTAATAAAACCTATTAAAGTGATAGGAAGGCCTACATAAAACCATACCGTCCCCAGTTTTAGGGGCAGGAATATAGAGTATATGAAGGCCGGAATATATATTATCTTGGAAGAATAAAGGGTTATCCTTGCAGTCCTGGACATGGCAGCAACCTGGCCTTTGCCTTCAACTTCTGGAGCCCGCCCTGTAGCGATACGGGTAAATAAGGGAAAGGTTAATACCTCAAGAAGCATGAAAATCCAGGCGTTCCATATACCTATTTCAAAGGCTGGTATAAGCGACACAATTCACCCCCTCTAATTCGCTTGCTCCACTTTAACTTTCGAGCGTTGGGCATAGCGTTTATTTATTAGATTGCAGCCACGATAACCTGCCTGGCTACTTAAACACATCTTGTCCGGGTTCCCTTTAGCAAAGGTCGTGCAGCCCCAACATTGTAAGTGAGCAAATCTATACCACCTACCACGATGCTCCTGACGGATTTCAGCACATAGTTGCAGAGCTGTCTCTCTAGGTATAGCATCCATATAATAACCTCTCTATTTAGACTGATTCTTGATTTATGCAGTTTCAATACTCCTTCGCCCCAGAACGCAACCAATAAAATCTCTTTTCCCAAGTATAAAATCACTCACTGGCATTTCGCGCCTGCCTTCTAACTGAACCTGGCAAAGCCCTAAAATACCCTGCCCGGCTATCACCCCAACTCCAGGCGGCTCTGCCAAGGCGATTACTTTCCCGACCTCTCCCGCTGCTATGTCGCCAAAAGGAATAGCTTTATGGATTTTTAGCCGTTTCCCTTGATACCAGGTATAGCAGCTTGGCCAGGGATTGTACGCCCTGACCCGCCGCCAGAGCTCAACCGCGGAAAGGTGCCAATCAATCTCGGCATCTTTACTAGCTATCAACTTGCTATAAGTAGCCTGAGACTCATCTTGAGTCCGCGGTTTGAGTTCGCCCCCAATCCATTTAGGCAAGGCCTCCAGTAAAAGCTTGGCTCCCACATCAGCCAGCTTGGAGCTGAGAGAGCCCGTGGTATTCATAAAGGAAATGCCCACTTTCCCCTGAGCTAAAATCGGCCCGGTATCCATTCCAGCGTCCATTAACATTATGGTAACACCAGTAAGTTCATCTCCGCAGAGAATGGTATTAGCGACTGGAGACGGACCTCGGTGCCGCGGCAATAATGAAGGATGAATGTTAAGACAACCAAATTTGGGCAAAGAAAGCACTTCCGGGGGAAGAATAAAACCGAAGGCTGCCACAATTATTAGCTCAGGCTGAAAGCTGGCCAGATGTTCCACCACCTCGCTGGATTTAAAAGTCTCAGGTTGAATAACTGGTATTTGTCGCTCCAGAGCCAGCTTCTTCACTGGAGGTAAAACAACTGGGCGCCCCCTGCCAGCCGGCTTATCAGGCTGAGTATACACAGCAAGCACCTGGTAGGAACTCTGGAGCAAAGACTCCAATATGGTCACAGCAAATTGCGGAGTGCCCATAAAAACGGTGCGCACTTTCATAGCAAAGCTATTTTTAATTAATTTCTTAATTATGTCAAACATTGCCTAGCGAAGGTTTGAGAAAACCTGATATTCTATAACCAGTAAGTTCTTAAATTCTTAACCGCGTCTTAATACTCCTTTCAGCTATCTTTGTGGTTGAGGATTGTTGGAAGTTGGGATAGATTGGAATCAGCTAAAGAAATTTGGAAGAAAGTCCTAGACAAGCTTCAAATTCAGGTCAGCAAGGCAAATTATACTACCTGGCTTAGCAGTAGCCAGGGCCTAAGCTGCCAGGATAATATCTTTGTCGTCAGTGTCCCTAACGTTTTTGTCGCTGAATGGCTATCCAAGCGCCTTTATCCTCTGATAAGGAAGACCTTAGTTGATATTATGGGTCAGGATGTCGACGTCCAGTTCGAGATCCACAATCTCGAACAACCCCGACTTGTCGGGGGCAGCCCTCTGGCTACTCAAACCGATGGCGGGACAAGCAGTAAAGCTACACAGTATAGACTCAATCCCAAGTATACATTTGATAACTTTGTTGTCAGCGATTCTAACCGTTTAGCTTATGCTGCCGCTGTAGAAGTAGCGGAAAATCCAGGCAGTAGTTATAACCCTCTTTTCATTCACAGCAACACCGGGCAAGGTAAGACTCATTTACTACATGCTATCGGGCATCTAACGACAAACAATGGGCTGCAAGCGGCCTGTATTAGCGCGGAACAATTCGCCAATGAATTTGTATTAGCTGTGAGAGAAAACCAAATTGACAAGTTCCGCAGCAAATTCAGAAGTATCAATATCTTTCTATTCGACGATGTTCACTTCCTGATCGGCAAGAAACAAACCTTACAATGTTTCTTCCACACCTTCAACGAGCTATACAGCAATAACCGTCAAATTGTCATCACCGCTGACTGCGCTCCCAAAGACATGCAGCCACTTAGCAGTAAGCTAAAATCACGCCTTGAAGGGGGACTTGTCGTTGACATACAACCACCCGACTTT
>DATBWO010000109.1:0-4593 GCA_036514775.1 Dehalococcoidia bacterium
AAATGGTCACCTTTGGCTGTTTTGTTGGCTTCTTCACTGAATATGTACCTTGTGGACCAAACCCGAGGCCCGACTGGGTCCTGGATGACGTTGCCCGAGCCGAGTTCCGCAAGCGTGTTCTCGAATTCCGGCGTCGCAAACCGATCGTCCTTAGCCAGTTCCCTGACGATGAATATGGCAAAGAGAATCGCTGCTCGGGGGCAGGACGGGTGTCGCTTCACATAAACTCCCAGGGCGACGTCGAACCCTGTCCGTTTGTGTCTATTGCTTACGAAAACATCCGCCATGGGGGCCTGATCGCTGCGTGTCAGTCGCCGTTCCTGCGTGCCATTCGCGAGCAACCGAAGCTCCTCCAGCGGCAGCGCTATGCTTGCTCTCTGTTTGAGCACCACGCCGAACTCGATAGCCTCGCACAGCAGTTCGGCATGCACTATGGACAGAAGCCGTGACAGTCCATTAGCCGGTCAAAATCAGTTCGAAAAGCGCGCCTCTGGCGGTATTGTGTTCCAACGTTAACTAACGTCAGGCTGACAATTGATGGCAGGATTCACAGAGAGCCGCACGGCTGCCCCCCTTTTAATATGCCGAGGTGGTAACAATCTGGCTAAATGTATGATTATGTCAATTACTCAACTTCTTAATTAGAAAGGCCATATTCTTACCGAAGTTCCAGGCTGTTTGGAGTCCTTCCTTATCCTGTTTCACTTCGCCTTTTTCTCGGCCGAAAGCCACATTCCAGTATGTAGAACCGGGAATGAAGAACCCTAGAATCTGAAACCACAGGGTAAGTTGAGCGATTGTGAAGTTCTGGCCGGAACGTCGTGCCACTACCAATGGCCCACCGACTTTACCGTGGAAAGGTTCACCATTCCAGTGTGCGATGTAACCGACACGCTCCATAAGCGCCTTAATCAGCGACGTAGCCGAGCCATAATATACCGGTGAGGCTAGAATTATACCATCGGCTTCTTTCATCCTGAGGTATATTGGAAATAGGTCATCCTTGACATAGCAGGTCTCTTGTTCTTTGCAGGCCATACAGGCAGTGCACGGTTTTATTTTCAGGCCGGCTAACCGAATAAGCTCGGTATCCAACCCTTCTTCAGAAATCGCTTTAAGCGTATGTTTGGTCAACAATTCTGTGTTGCCATTTTTTCTGGGACTGCCGACTATACCTATGACTTTCATCTTGCAACTCCTTTATCTATCCCGGCTTATCTATAGTAATGGGAGTCGTCGCCTTGATTCTAAGTGGCGCAGTTCTGCGACTTACCTGTTGCATATTATACGCCATTCTATCAGATATGAGAAGTAATCGAAATGTTATGTAAAGATAGCTTACGGGAGAGGTGATTTAGGAAACCACTTTATTTGATTTTAACTCTCAGTCTTCTTATAATTCACCGTTGCGGCAAAAATTGTGTCTTGTTACATGCCTGCAAAGGCACTTCCCTTCAGATGTCAAAGGCAAATTAGATGCCCCGCGTAAAGTAATTGCTAAGGAGGCAATTGAATGGTGAATAATGATGATTTTGATAGATTTAGCGGGTCGCCCGATTATGTTATTTCTGAGCCGTTGAAGAATGCTGTTAATGTAACCATAGCTTTAGAAAGGCCTTTATTGATCAGGGGAGAGCCGGGGACAGGGAAAACCTTGCTTGCTCACAGCATTGCTAAAGGGCTGGGAAAGAAGTTGATTATATGGAACATAAAATCAACAACCAAGGCTCAAGAGGGGCTATATGTCTATGATACTGTGCAGAGGCTCAATGACAGTCGTTTCGGCGGCAGAGATGTTTCTGACATCAAGCAATATATCAAGCTAGGCAAATTGGGACAGGCCTTCGTTTCTCCAGAGCAGGTGGTACTCCTCATCGACGAAATAGATAAAGCTGACCTGGAGTTCCCCAATGACCTCCTCAACGAACTGGAGGAAATGAGCTTCTACATCCCGGAGACGAATGAGACCATCACTGCTAACCACCGACCCATAGTAGTGATTACCAGCAATGCCGAGAAGGAACTTCCTGACGCTTTCCTGCGGCGTTGCATATTCCACTATATCGAATTCCCTAACTCAGCACTGATGGAAGAAATCGTCAAGGTACATTTCCCGAATATCAAGGATAACCTTCTTCGTGAATCCCTGAAGGCCTTTTACAAGCTCAGGGAGATTGACGATTTCAGAAAGAAGCCGTCGACAAGTGAACTCATAGACTGGATTCGCGCTCTCATTGCCGGAGGAATACCCCATGACAAAATCTCCAGCGAGATACCCTTTGTAGGCACGCTGCTGAAGAAAGAAACCGACTACGATTATTTCGTAGCGCGCATGGGCCGGAAATCTTATGGCTGAAAAGTGGCTGCCTGGGGAATGCTCCGCTGAGAACAGGTAAGAGGTTTATATGTTCACCGGTTTCTTCTATACCTTAAAAAGAAGGAAAGTGCCCATCTCGATTGTCGAGTGGATGACGCTGATGGAAGCCCTTTCCAAAGGTTTCATTTCCAATCTGGACGAATTTTATTATCTGGCCAGAGCCATATTAGTTAAAAGCGAAGCTTACTACGACCACTATGATGTTGCCTTTCAGGAGTATTTCAAGGGGATAGAAACTCCGGCTGAGATTACAGAGCAAATTATGGAATGGCTCAAGGACCCTATAAATAAGATGACCCTTACTGAAGAAGAGCGAGCTTTATTCGATAGTATGGATTTCGACGAGCTCTTAAGGGAGCTTGAAAAGAGGCTCAAAGAGCAAACAGAGCAGCATGACGGAGGTGGTCACTGGATTGGCAGAGGAGGTACGTCGCCCTTTGGACATTCCGGATACCATCCCGCTGGCATCAGAATAGGTGGTGAATCGGGAGGCAGGCACGCCATACAAATCGCTCAACAGAGAAGGTTCCGAAATTATCGTAGTGACCTGATTCTCGATGTTCGCCAGATCAAGATGGCTCTGAGAGGGCTGCGGCAGTTGAGCCGAATCGGTCCTGAGGATGAGCTGGATTTAGAGAGGACAATCGGCGCAACCTGTAAAAATGCCGGTGAGATTGAGATGGTATGGGCCAGAAGCAGAAAAAATGCCGTGAAATTGCTTCTATTGATGGATGTCGGCGGCTCTATGTTTCCTTTTGCCAGGTTGTGTAGCCAGCTCTTCTCTGCCGCTCATTCCAGTACTCACTTTAAGGACTTCCAGTACTTCTATTTCCACAATTGCATATATGATAACCTGTATCAGGATATTGAGAGACAGGAAGCAGTGAGCACCGACCATCTATTGCGTATTCTCGAGCCGGACTATAAAGTGGTATTGGTCGGAGATGCCAGAATGGCGGTGCCAGAGTTAACGCAGAAATATGGGGCTATTTACTACTATGAACGTAACGAGGTCCCCGGGCTGCTCCGGCTGAAGCAGATTGTGGAACATTTCACTCACTGCGTTTGGATAAATCCGGTGGAGCCCTATTATTGGAATCACCCCACTGTTCTCATGATTGAAAAGCTCTTTCCCATGTTTGAGCTTACCCTCGATGGTCTGGGACTGGCAGTGAAAAAACTGATTGTTAAAAAATGAGTCCCTGCCCTACAAGACAGCCCAATTTGTACAATAGGAACAAACTGACGAATTATAGCACTTCCTCAGAGACGAATCCCCTCTGAAAAGTCGCCCCTTCTGTATCAAGGTTCAATTCTCCGTAAAGCCTCAAGCTATTCTCCAACTTCACTGGATTAGCAAGTGGTATAATAATTAGGATTAGAGCATCTATTAACTGAAGAAATCTAATATCGAAGCACAGAACTTGACAGGAAGTGTGCGTTCAAAGGAGGGGTAAGTGTTAAATCAGGCCAGTCAGTGGTACAAATTACAGTACCCAGAGTGTTTCGTTAATGAAGAGCTACGAATGATGCAAAAGACGCTTGCTGATTTTGTCGACAAGGAGATTATGCCGGTTCGTGCCAAGATTGATGATGATGTAACACATGAAAAGGTGATTACCCCTATTTTGAAGAAACTGCAGGTAGGCCTAGGCTACCAGAAAAACAAGATACCCAAAGACTTCGGCGGCAACCAGCAGCTTTCCATGGTTGGGGATGCCCTAATACAGGAGCAGCTGTCCCGCGCTGACTACGGCATAAGCCTCCACAGCGCCTGCACCGACTGGGGGTTGGTACCGGCTCTGCTGGGCTATTTATCGCCATCGCCAACAGGGAAGGCATGGGGAAAAGCAGTGTTTAGTGAATTTGCCCCCAAGTTCACTGGCAAGGAGCTAGCCGTTGCCTGCATGAACTTCAGTGAAGAAGACTCTGCCTGTGATATTGAGAACCCGCTTAATGAAGGCAGGACGGTAAAGGTGAAGGCAAAGCTTAAGGGCAACGAGTGGGTGGTAAATGGTAATAAGTTATGGGCATCCAATGCCGGCATTGCCGACCTCAACTGCGTGGTCTGTAATATGGACCCAAAGCTGGGAGTAGATGGCCTTGCTTTGGTCTATGTTCCTGAACCCTGGCCAGGGGTTTCCCATGGTAAATTCGAGGTCAAGTGCGGGGCTAACGCTGACAGGAATACTCCCACCTATTTTGACAACGTCAGG
>DATBWO010000110.1:0-2378 GCA_036514775.1 Dehalococcoidia bacterium
AGTCATGGGGCTGGTATAGGTCCTTGTTACGGAAATGCCGGTTACTGTGTCCTTAAAGCCACCCAGGTTGCGCCAGAGGAGGCTGCCGACACGGCCGATGTTCTTATTGGGCGGGTTACCTGGGCCAAATCTGCCGTAGCTCACATTCATGCCTATCTCTTTGTAGATGGGGCCGCTGACAATATAGGCGCCGCCATTTCCCCGGGCGCCCCCGGCGCCTGACTCGGCGATAGCCAGCACCAGAGGGAAGTACTCCGGCTTGCAGCCGGCCATCACGGCATTAACGGCTACCTGCTCCACGGTGGCTGTCCTGAACATAGGTTCGAATATCACCGGGTCACCTTTATGCCTGCGTATAGATCTTGTCCCCTGCGTCTCATCAAACTCACGCTGGATAGCTATCACTTCGTCCGGTTTGTGGCTGGTGCCTCTTAACATCGCGGCGACCTTTTCTTCGGTGGGGATGATTATCGGCATACCGTCGGTGTACTTGGCGAAGGGAGAATTGAGCAAGCCGGGGATATTCTCTGTCTGCTGGTAAAAATCCTGGGCTTCGTCAAGGGTGCCCTCGAAGAGTATCCTGGGCTCCTGAGGCGCCCAACGGCCGCTCTGGTTTTCTTTAGCAGTCAGGGGCTTGGTCAGTCCGTCAAGTAAAGGACGCAAAACCTTATCAGCTTCTTCCACCCCACCTAGAGAGTTGCGTGAGGCTTCCACGTATCGCATTTCAGGGACCCCGTACAACACTCTATGATTCTTCATTGCTTCAGTTTCTTCCGTGTAGTTCATAATCACTGTCGGGATGCCCGATTTCTCAAGGTCTGCCAGATAAGGCAACTGCCTATCGATAGCGCCATGTCACCAGCAAACCCCGAGTATCACTGCGTCAGTTGTTTTTCTCTCCTCCTCCGTTAGCTGAACAGGAGAAGGCGTGTAGCCCATCTTCCTTGTCCAGTTGACCTCCGGGAAATCGCCCTTCAATCTTTTCTCTAGCGGTACCCAGATATCCAACTCGCCGCAGATACTCAAATGGATAGTCTTACCATTGAGCGTGTCAAGGCGTGGCGCCAGGGCGAACGTGTCCACCGGCTCCTGGATGCCGACAGGGTTGAGACATTTGTAGGTCTTATCTTTTTCTGCCATTTTTACTCTCCTTGTGTTATTTCAGTATAAACAAGCATAGTATAGGTTAGGCGAATCAAATAAACAATCGGGGATGTTTTGATTATTGGCTTCGAAATACCTTAGTTTTGTATAGGGGAAAGTATGAGAGACGCCCGAACCCGGGCAGATTTGAAATTGTCTAGTAACCCTATATAGTAATGGTATGCACCATAGAGCGAGGTGGGAACAATGAAAGCTAGAGAGCGGATTATTATTGACCCCAAGATTCAACACGGTAAGCCTGTGATTCGTGGGACACGAGTACCGGTTGCGCGCATTATTGCGGAACTGGCGGGTGGAATGACGAAGGAAGAAGTGATGCGAGAATACGAAATAAGTGCCGAAGATGTTTCTGCTGCCCTCGCTTACGCCGCTGACCTGGTACTTGCCGAAAGCTGGGGTAATGACAAGGATGCAGCTTACGACCGACTATAGCCGAGGCGATGTGGTACTCGTCAGTTTTATCTTTTCTGACGAAACTGAAGAGAAGCGACGTTCAGCAGTCGTGCTCTTGTTCCGCTAGCGAACCGTTAGATGAAATTTCATCTCTAATCTTATTTCATGTTGTTATGAAATCCATGTTATAATTTGGCAAAAGGTGTTTTCTTGACCAATTGGGGGAGTTTCAATTATGCCGATTAAGAAAGATAGCAGCGAAAAACAGATTGACCTTTTCGATTCTCCGATAAATGGTGTATTGTTGCCTAAATCTAATGAGTTATATTATCCCCTTTATATGCAAGGTGATAATATTCTTTATGAAGGAAATAGCTTAGATTGGCTTAGAAGTCTAGAGACTGAATCCATAGATCTAATATTTGCGGACCCACCGTATAATATCAGCAAGGCCGATTGGGATAAATTTGAGAGCCAGGAGAAGTACATTGAATGGTCTATGGAGTGGATAAAGGAGTCAGCCAGGATTCTTAGTCAAACCGGCACGTTGTACGTTTGTGGCTTTACTGAGATATTAGCCGATTTAAAGCACCCATCGATGAAGTATTTTAAAGGCTGTAAATGGCTTATATGGTATTACAAGAATAAAGCAAATATAGGTAGAGATTGGGGACGTTCACACGAAAGCATACTGCAATTGAGAAAAAGCAAAACATTTACAATGAATGTCGATGATGTGAGGTTGCCTTATGGCAAGCATAGTTTGAAATATCCGGTTCATCCTCAGGCTGACTCCAGTCAGTTTGGAAACGGTGGGAAAC
>DATBWO010000111.1:0-2386 GCA_036514775.1 Dehalococcoidia bacterium
TTGAGCTTCAATAGTCCGTGTAACTTTATTAAGGCTTTCTTAGTATCACTGGCAACACAGGATTTATCACGATTTTTTATACGATATTTAAATAGCCAATAGGTAAATTCATTAAGCTCGCTCAAGCTTATAGACCTGAGCTGAGGATAATGTCTTTCTTTTCTGAACTGCTTTAAAAGGGCAAATTGGGTGGCACCATAAATGCGTTGGTAGGTCTCGTCAACTATTCCGTTATCATTGTTCAAACCTAAAACTCTCTTTTCCTTTCGTATCTCTTCAGTTACAGCCAAAATGAGAAATTTTTCCACAAGAATGCCATAGAGATAGTTGAGGTGAGCCTGGTATTTAGAAGCACCGATTAGATTCTTAAATTCGTCTTTAGATAATTCTATTGGTGGTGTATCGAAGAAAAGAAGATTAATCCGCTCTTTTTCTGGAATAAGTCCATCGAGCTCTTCGCATAACCTGTCCGCCAGAACCAGCCAATCAAAAGCTTCGTTGTCGACAAGATACTGATAATGTCGCCCCTCATAATCCTCTTCATGACTACTCCAGAAACGAACGGCTTCAAGCAGGGCCACATACCAGTTCCTGCCTTCAGCAATAGCATTTTTCAGCTCCAGGATTACCTGAGTATCTCGAGTGGACACTCCAGCCACCTCCACAATTATTCCGGGAACCTATAATTATATCTCCATCAACTCAAAGTCTCAAGGCGCAGCATGAGTTCTGGCGTAAATTGACAGCGCCCTTTTTTCTAGGCTATTATCTATTTCTTAGTGGAAAACACATCAGAACACAATCCGACACTTGCTGAAGTAGCTGATGCCTTCCTATCAAATGTACCGCCAAAAGAAAGAGGGAAAACACAGGCAGAGGTATCTAAATTCGTCAGATGGCTCGGCTCATCCAGGCAAGTAAAGGATGTTAGCCCAGTGGATGTAGCCAGCTATGGTGAACTGGTTACCCCATCGGCGGTTAAACCCCTCAAATCTTTTCTCTCATATATCCGGAAAAAGAGATTCAGCAGCATCAGTTTAGCTCCCCACCTCAGAGCGAAAAAAACTGCTTTAAAAACAGCTGCCATTTGGCGAAGTATTGAGGTTCAAGCTACTTTAACTGCACAAGGCTACGCAAAATTAGAGGAGGAATTAGCCAACCTGAAAAATCAGCGCTCCCAAGTTATGGAGGAGGTACAAACGGCAGCCGCTGACAAGGATTTTCGAGAAAATGCCCCTCTAGAAGCAGCCAGGGAGCGTAAGGCACACCTGGAAGGAAGAATTAAGGGGATAGAGTCAATCTTAAAGCAGGCAAAGATAGTGGGGAAAGGCCAGGACACATTCAGGGCCAAATTTGGCGACACAGTAGTGCTTTGTGATTTATCCTCAGGTAAAGAGTTTAGCTATACTTTAGTCGATCCTCGAGAGGCAAACCCAGCCAAGGGTAAACTTTCTGTCGCTTCCCCTCTGGGCAAAGCAATCCTGAATAAAGAAAAGGGGCAAACAGTGGAAGTTGTCGCTCCTGCTGGCACCTTCTGCTGTCGTATTGAAAACATTTTGGCCCTCTCAACGGAAGGATAAACGGTCCCGCAGTGACATAGGAAACCGATGGGTGCTAATTAAAGAAGCCGGGACTTAAACCGCGCCAATTCTCTTCAGCTTTGCCAGTAGAAGGATTTTAGAGTTTGTTGATTCACCTGCCATATGGCATAATGAATTAAGTCGCAATAAGCGGAGGGATCGCATAGTGGTCTAGTGCGGGCGCCTGCTAAGCGCTTACTCCGAGTTAAATCGGGGTCGAGGGTTCGAATCCCTCTCCCTCCGCCACCATGGGGACTCGCCCCTCTCAAGAAAAGTTGCTAAACCCTGGAATACTTCCTTTGAAGGTGTAGAGAGGATTGCCAGGCTTCTCAAGGAGGTGAGATTATATGGCACAAATCTCGCATCCTAAGGGGCACAAACAATTCCAGGGCCGGCATGTTGACACACCCGGTAAGGGCAACTAAACTATCTGCAACAAGGTCATAGAAATCCAGAGAAAACCTCAGTTCTTTGACATACTACCAAATAGTTGTACTGCGATGATATCAGCAATACTCCTGGCTGCCGGTGAATCAAATCGCATGGGTCAGCCAAAGCAACTGCTGCCTTTTGGCCAGAGTACCATTTTGGAAAGAACCATTGACACTCTTTTGGATTCAGCAGTAAGCGAGACTATCGTGGTGCTGGGATACAGAGATGAAGAGATACGAAAAACTATAGCCGGCAAACCGGTTAAGATAGCAATAAATCCAGATTACCAACAAGGGATGAGTGTCTCCATAATTGCTGGATTAAAACAGATTGATAAAAGAGCCCGGGCAGTTCTTATCGCCCCGGGTGACCAG
>DATBWO010000112.1:0-3096 GCA_036514775.1 Dehalococcoidia bacterium
GGTTAAGAGGTAATAGAAGAATAATGCGGCGGGGCCAACTACAAAAATTATCAAATATAGCAGGAGAGCTATTAGACGTCTACGCCGATGCTGTAACGGGCGCGGCTCAAAGTCCCCGATGTTTTTAATCTGTTGAGTGCCTATGATATTAGCTGTGCAGGTTACTTCTTCGCTTGCAGTATGCAGCACGTCAACCACAGCTCCATCGTCATGGTCAAGGTATAAGAAGTTTACTTCGACGGAATTGTGCCCACCTTTCACCACTTGTTTTGCCGAGAGCTTGATAGCTTCTTTACTCCTTGCCCTAATATCAGGCTGACGGAGTATTTCAGCCCCCTTGAATTGTATTATAATGCTTTCAGTTACATTATCATTGAGAATAGGCTCATTCCCCTTGTTGAAGAGAATGACTCTAGTTCGGTAAACATCACTAACGGGCTGCTCATTGAAAGTCAGTTTGAGTTCCGGGGGCGCATTACTGCCTAATCCAATTATCTTGGTTGTTTCGTAAGCCCAAACTGGCTGCCTCTTCTTAACAAGCTTGAGGGCAAGGACAATCGTTGCTACGCCAAAGACTATTGTGCTGATAATGGTCACCACGAATCGCCAATCCATGACATTCACCAATTTCCAATCAGTTTCAGGAGACCCTTTTTCAAGTTAACCGACTGGCAAAGTATATATGCATATTATAGCATTCGATGAAGCATCGTAGATATACCAAGTCAGGGAAGTTTGAGAATAGCTTGAGGCTTTATCGGGGGATTGAACAAACCGCCTGCTTCACCTCTGGTAATTAGCAGGCACTGTGTTGCCTCCTTTCTCGCTTAGCTCTAGATATTGAACGCAGAACGAAGCATAGACAGAAGAAGAACACACCGAGAAGCACGACGGCAATTAGGATTGGCCAGCCGAGTCCCCGCGCTGAGATGCTGAAATCCAACGCTAGCATAAAAAACGCCAGAGCGAGCGACGTTAGCAAGAATATCGGAGGTGCAAGCATGACGTCCCAAGGAAATTCTTCTGGCTTTGGCAGCCCTAGAGTTCCGAAGAGGCGGTCTTCGGCTTCATATGTGTTTGCTTGTGGCATCGGCACCCAGTTCAAGACTGTGTCGGTCGTGCTACCAATACTCATGTCTCCGGTTTGCCCTAGTAGGATTAGCCGTTTCGAGCTAAATCCTCCTAATCCCACAAAGATGAATAACGGAAACCAGCCCACTGACGCGAAATAGATCAAACCTGCGACGATATACCCCAAACCCCTAACTACTCCGAGACCGGGAATGAACAAAGTAGTCAAATACGTGGACAGCATGGGTGCCGCTACTGGCCATATCCACCCTAGCAACCTCAACCACAATGTTTTCCTTTGGGCAAGGCATTTATCATAAGCGCGGAGTTTTCTGATGATGTCGCCAAGCCTCTTTGACGTGTTTGCATCCCTATGCCCACTTGCAAATCGTTCAACCTGCAGATGGTCAGTAATGGCACGTAGTTTAGACTGGATGTGGGAGCGTAAAAACATCCTGACGAGGCCACGAACCACGAAGTGACTCATAGTTTGGTCAAACGGTGGCGCAATCTCCACAAGGTATTCCCTATTTGGCACATGACCCCAAGTAGGTAACAGTTCAACTGCGCGGAGTGCTTGTCGGTAATGCTCCAGCAATTCGTCCAGTGTAGCTTCTATCGCGTTGATATCAAGTGGTTTTGTAGGGTCTAGTGCCAAATGTCCTCCTAATTTTATTACGAATTGCCATTCTTACCATAATATTATAAATGATTCTCCGCTTTAATTCTCATCTTCTGTGGTGATTTAAGTTAGTGTGGTTTATGCAGCCTTTCCCAAAATAGGATATTCTAAAGCGTTAAGGTTAAATACCGGTGAATGCAACTTTTTTCGTCCTCCTGCGTTATAGTAATAGAGTGAAGTAGCATATGTTCAAAAGACTGGCTTGCATCATAGTTACCAGTATCCTTCTTACCGCTACGCTTCTAGCAGCGCCAGTATCCACCTGCCATCCGGTCTCAGCGTCGCAAGACCAGGAACCGATTGAAATCGTGTCTGTGTTGGGCCCTCTCGGACCCCCTAATCCCGGAGGGCCGGCAGTCAAAATAACCCTGAAGAATGTGGGTGTTGAGCCTGTTATTTCGTTAACTGCCACTCTTGAAGTAGGCGAATCCTTCGACTTTATCTTTGATGTTACTCCGTCGAATCCATTGCCGCCTAATAGAAGCACTAGCGCCACACTCACTCTAATCGGAGGTGGAGGATTTACCAGTAATGGCTCGTATCCTTTGACGATAAATGCAACACTCCAAAACGGGACCAACTTCGTTTATACAAAGCTGGTACAGATTGTAAAACCCCCGCTGATGCCTACCTGGGGCTGGGCAATCATAGGCATTGGCATCCTCGTGATAGTATTCATAGTTTTTCGGAGACGTCGAGCAGTCAAGGCCTAGCCCTATCAGCAACCTTTCCGAATATTGCGCTTTAGCTTGTGTTGTTACCTCTGACGTAACAAAAGGCCAAAATATTACCTCTCTAAGCAGGCTTGTTGTCTAAGGTGAGTAGCATTTGCTTAGTGTCGATGGAATCAGCCATAATATCCGGTGACTGAATTCCCATAAACTCTAAGTCAATGAAACTCATAGTTGGTTTAGGAAATCCCGGTAAGACTTATGCCCGTAATCGCCATAATGTCGGCTTCCGCTGTGTAAATCTAGAAGAAAGTGGGCAATGGAGAAGAGATTAAGAGAGGTAATATGATAAAATTATCCATAAGAAAGCGAAGGCCACACTGAAGCAAAAGGAGGACTGAGGTGAAGTTTACTCGCATTACGATTGAACCTGATAAGATGGGTGGAGTACCCTGTATACGGGGATTGCGTATTCCGGTAGCTACAGTGGTGGGGATGGTAGCCGATGGGATGATCGAGAAAGAGATATTGAAGGCATACCCCGACCTCAAAACCGAAGATATTCGTCAAGCCTTACACTATGCCGCTGAAGCAGTAAGGGAGCGTGAACTCCCACTGGTGAGCGCCCCGTGAAGTTCCTGATAGATAGTGCCCTCTCGCCAATTATCGCTG
>DATBWO010000113.1:0-3910 GCA_036514775.1 Dehalococcoidia bacterium
AAGTAATGAATGATCCCTCGATTCGGATGTTAGATGAAGAGTATACAAAGCTCAGATCACAGTACGATAACATAGCAGTTATATACGGACCTAACTACCCCGAGATAAAGCAACTTGCCGCACAGCTTGAAAGAATTCAAACTGATACAAACCAGCGTATAAGTAGCATTGCCGAAAGCATAAAGAAAGACTACCAGGCTGCGCTAAACAAGGAGAGCATTCTTAGGCAAAGAACCGAAGAGCAGAAGAGGCGTGTTACCGCGCAAAATGATAAAACAGTCAAGTATAGAATCCTTGAAAGAGAAGTAGAGACAAACAAATCTATCCACCAGAGCCTTCTCCAAAGGTTTAAAGAGACCGAAGTAACATCTGGAATTAGAGCAACTAATATACAGGTTGTAGATTATGCCTCTCCTCCTCTTCTCCCTTATAAGCCAGATATAATGCTTAATATGCTTCTTGCAATCTTGATGGGTCTTACGGTAGGATGTTTTCTAGCATTTATCTTTGAGTATTTTGATAGCACAATAAAAGACGAAGAAGAGGTTCAAAAGCAATTTCTTCTTCCTCTTCTTGGAGCTGTTCCACTGGCAAGCGGAAATGAACTCCAAGAAATTGAGAAAGCAGTTTACTTAAATCCACATTCCCTGGTATCTGAGGCCTTTAGAGTTATTAGAACGTCCATTATATGCTCATCTCCCGACCATCCTCCGAGATCACTTTTGGTAACAAGCACTCAACCCCTTGAGGGAAAGACTACCTCTGCATCCAACCTTGCATTTTCATTTATTCAGCTTGGGCTCAAGGTGGTTTTATTAGATGCAGATTTTAGAAAGCCAAAGCTGCATAAGCTTTTCTTGAATAATGGCAATACATTTGGGCTGAGTACTTATTTGGTCGGGGAAATGGAGCTTCCAGGTGTGATTAATCGGACAGATTTAGGTAATCTACACATAATCCCTTCAGGTCCAATTCCACTAAATCCTGCTGAGCTTCTCGGTTCAAAGAAAATGAAGGAGCTAATTGAGCGTCTGCTTGAAGATTATGACCATGTGATTATTGATGGAGCTGCGATTATGGGTTTAGCTGACTCACGGCTTCTTTCATCGTTGGTAGACGGAGTCTTACTCGTTACGAGTGTGGGAATTACACAGAAGCAGACCCTGCGCAGTACTATAGAGGAAATCCAAAAAGTAAGGGGAAGAATTATCGGAGCTATTGTAAATAGACTTGAATCAAGACGGGGTAAATACGGATCTGGCTACTATTATTACTACTATGGTAATGAGAAGGATAGAAAAAAGAAAAAGGCAAAATCTCTTCCTCCTGGCTCTGAGTCTATTTCTGATAAGCCCAACAGATCAAGCATCTGATATCAAATCCGACTAAACAGTGTTGGTTTATGTTACCCACCAAGACACTAAGACAGAAAGGAACACAAAGAAAAGATTAAAATATAAGACTTAGTGAATCTTAGTGTCTTTGTGGCTATAAAAGCATAATATTTAATTGGACTTGGTATGACAATGGGAAAGCGAATTCTGGTTACAGGTGGTGCGGGTTTTATCGGCTGGAAAGTGAGCGAGCTTTTGCTCCAACAAGGATATGCTGTTATCGCCGTAGACAGCCTCAATAATGCCTATGACGTACGGCTTAAAGAGTGGAGACTTGGAGAGCTTAGAGCTTATCCGGGTTTTGAGTTCTCTCACTTAGATATCACCGATCGTTTAGCGTTACATACTATCTTTACTAGCCATTCTGATAAACCCTTTGATGCCGTAATTAATCTTGCAGCACGTGCCGGAGTGCGCCAAAGCCTGGAAAACCCTTGGGTTTACTATGAAACCAATGTCAATGGAACACTCAATCTATTGGAATTATGTCGAGGATGTGGAATTAAGAAGTTTGTCTTAGCTTCCACCTCCAGCGTGTATGGAGAGGGAATGCGCCCTTTTCAAGAAGGCCAGTCTACTGATTATCCCCTTTCACCTTATGCTGCTTCCAAGAAGGCTGCAGAAGCTATGTGCTATACATATCATCACCTTTATGGGTTGGACGTGACGGTGTTGCGCTACTTCACGGTTTACGGTCCTGCTGGAAGACCGGATATGAGTATCTTTCGGTTCATTAAATGGATTGCTGAAGGAGAGCCATTATTGCTATATGGGGACGGCTCTCAGGAGCGAGATTTTACCTTCGTAGAAGACATCGCTCGGGGAACTATTCTTGGGCTGAAGTCGTTGGGTTTTGAGATTATCAATTTAGGGAGTAATAGTCCAGTTGATTTGAAAACAGTAACTGTCCTTCTTGAAAAAACATTGGGCAAACGGGCTCAAATTGAGTACCAATCGGCTCAGCCGGCGGATGTACCTGCCACTTGGGCAGATATTTCTAAAGCACAAGCTCTTTTGGGCTGGAAGCCTGAGATGGCTTTAGAGGAGGGGTTACAACGGTCTGTGCAATGGTATCTGAAAAACCACCACTGGGCACGGGGGATACACCTTGTTTAAGCATATTTAACTCTCATAGTAAATCTAAATAAAGCACAACAGTATTCGAAAAATAAAGGGTTACTTTTATCTATTGCTTCAACTACTTCTCTGGTAGAGTCTGACAATCTTTGTCACTCCTGACGCTACCCTTAATTGTGAAGCTATTGGGAACGATACAGTATGGTATCAGGGCGCAGATTCCGGCATTTATCGGTTTAACTTAGACTATGCCCAGCATGAATTTGACTCAGACACTTTTACGCTTCATTGCAGGAGATTAGGATAACGGAATTTCAGAGATGAAAGGGCCCACCACAAATCAAGCATCGGACAAAAATAGTAATCTCGATTCCCAAAGCATAACTGATCGCACCTTGAGGGGGTTTTTCTGGACGTCTACCGGCACTGGCATTCAAGTACTCTTGCAGGTGGCGGTATTGGCAGTACTGGCGCGCCTGCTTACTCCATCTGATTTCGGACTTGTTGCTGCAGCCTCAGTTGTAGTGCAATTTTCCGAGATTTTCGCCATGTTTGGTATGGGCCAGGTGGTGGTGCAGCGTCCGACTCTCGAGGTAAGACATGTACGCACCGGTTTCACATTCTCTCTGCTTTTCGGAGTACTGCTGGCGGGCTTCATTTGGTTGCTTGCTCCGGCAATTGCCAGTTCCTTCCGAATGAATGAACTTACACCTGTCCTTCGCGTCAT
Organism: Dehalococcoidia bacterium; assembly: GCA_036514775.1. GTDB lineage: Bacteria > Chloroflexota > Dehalococcoidia > GIF9 > AB-539-J10 > RBG-13-51-36. The sequence goes on from DATBWO010000113.1 coordinate 3,199, forward strand.
GGTCTTGGTTTTTCCGTTTCATGGTGCGTCAACAATTTCTGGATGCCTTTTGCTGCGGGAATTGCGATTTCGCTGTTTAGTCAAGATATCCGTTGTATCTTATGCCCTGGGTTACGGAGTCGTTGGAGTGAGTCTCGCCTTTATGAATTTCGGCGTATGGGCCTTGGTTGGAGGCAGTCTTGCGAGATCGGTTTTGGGCTGCATTATCTTACTTCTCGTTCAGCCTCATCAAAAGAAACCTCAGATTGATCGGGATGCGCTCAAAGAGCTTATGTACTTTGGTGGAGGATTTACCATATATCGTATATTTAACTATTTTGCACTCGAGGGTGATAACCTAGTTGTAGGCCGCTGGCTGGGTACCGGCGCGCTGGGGTTGTACAGCCGGGCCTACCATCTAATGGCGATGCCGGCAGGCTTGTATGGACAGGTAGTGGATAGTGTCCTGTTTCCTGTTATAGCTAAAATGCAAAACGAGACAGAGCGCCTGGCGACGGCCTATCGGCGCGGCGTTGCTCTTACAGCGCTGCTTGTCCTACCGGCGAGTGCAATCACCTTTGTCCTTTCACCAGAAATTATTCAGGTGTTGCTCGGTTCTAAATGGAGCGGAGTGATTATTCCTTTCCAGGTCTTAACACTGGGCATGTATTTCCGCACAGGCTACAAGGTGGGTGGTGTACTTACGCTTGCCAAGGGGGCGGTTTACGGTTCT
>DATBWO010000114.1:0-2488 GCA_036514775.1 Dehalococcoidia bacterium
AGCGCTCGGAAGCAATCCTACGACCAAAGCTAAACTTAACTTCTCCGGGGCGGTTCTCTCCGTGATAATTGTTTGCGGCATGGTCGTCGCTAACATTCCAGAAATACCCAAGCAACTCCTGGCTTACGGCCGATTTGCACCGACCTTGGGACAATCAATTGATGTCATCTATACGGGTGAAGGACTGACGGCATTTGTAGCTGTGTCTAAATCGGCTACTGGCACGCTAGCTTATCACAATTCAGGGAAGATACAGGCTTCCAGTGAACCGGCCGACATGAGACTGCAGCGTATACTCGGGCATCTAACCACGCTGGTACCGGAGAACCCGCGGAGATTCCTGGTCATCGGCAATGGCGCAGGAGTCACAGCCGGCGCTGTCAGCATAGAACCAAGGATGGAAAAAACTACCGTTGTTGAGATAGAACCGCTATCTCCACAGGTCGCCGCCAAATATTTCAGCCAGCACAACTTCAACGTGATTGATAACCCGAAGGTCGAAGTGGTCATCGACGATGGGCGTCATTACCTCCTTACCACAAAGGATAAGTTTGACGGTATCACCTCTGACCCGCTCGACCCCTGGGTCAAAGGCAGCGCAGCTCTTTATACGAAAGAGTTCTTTGAAACAGCCAAGCAACATTTGAATCCGGGGGGTGTGGTGACCCAGTTCGTGCAACTCTACGAGAGTAACGAGGCGGCTGTCAAGAGCGAGATTGCAACTTTTTTTGAAGTTTTCCCGTATGGTAGTATTTGGGTCAACACATTTCAGAACTCAGGCTACGATCTTGTTCTGCTGGGCCAGCTTGAACCGACGCGAATCGATGTTGACGAACTGTTGGAACGGGTAAATACAGCCGAATACTCAGCTGTAGCCCAGTCCCTAAATGAGGTCGGATTTTCTTCAGCGCTGAATCTGCTGGCGACATTCGCAGGTAAGGCCGATGACCTCCGTCCGTGGCTCAACGGCGCAACTATCAACCGCGACCGAAACTTGAGATTGCAGTATCTGGCCGGCCTGGGGTTGAATATGAACGAGGCATATAACATCTACAGGAGTATGGTTGCCTATGGCCCGCGGATGCCCGCGGACATGTTCACCGGCTCCGATATGCTCCTCGATACACTGTCGCAAGCTATCGGAAGTGGCCAGTTCCGTTAGTCGTCACAGCAGGTGTCTGCCAAGTACAAATGGAGATAACCAAGAGAGGCAACCACTCTACGCGAAACACGGGGGATAAATATGATATTGTCATCGGCGATGTTTTCAATGACCGGTCGACTCCGTATCATCTGGCCACGCTGGAATTTAACCGTCTCGTAAGAGGCAATCTGAAGGATGACGGCATCTACCTGGTCCACATAGTCGACGATTATGAGCACGGCAGATACTCGCCGTCTTTTATCTACACGCTCAGGCAAACCTTCAAAAACGTCTATCTTTTTAGTACGGCCAAGGAAGGGGTGAGGAATGGAATATCAACATTCGTCGTTGCTGCCACCGACCGCGGTCTAGATACTGCCGACTACACTGCATTTGTCACCCAAAACGGGGCAAGAGCGCCAGCGGGCACTCCATACAATGAGTCTCAACTCGCCACTTACATATCTGACAAGAAGCCCATCCTGCTGACTGACGATTATGCCCCGACAGACATCCTGGTGGCGCCGTTAATAGGTAAAGATTAAAAAGTAAACGCTAAATTATAAACAACCGCAGGTGAGACTGGTAACTGGATTCTAGCAGCCACCATCATTTACCAAGGCTCACTGCAAACGGGTATTAAATAGAAAGTGTACGGCACTGAACCCTATTCACCCACTTGACAACCTGTCCAGATTAGTTGTAATATTAATCTGCGTTAATATGCCTCTAAAAAATTTCTACGTTTTGTATTTTGTTGAGCCCCCTCACTAACCACAGCTATAGTTGTGGTCTTTTTTGTTTGCTGTCATCACTGCATTTATCCAAGAAATAATCCTGTTTTAAGGAGTGGAGCAACAAATGGTTATTTCCTCAAAAGCGCTTGCCCTGAAAACCTCCCCCCTCGCCCTCAGAAAGTCCTACGCCAGGTTACCCGAGATAGTGTCTGTCCCCAATCTGATTAAGATTCAGCTAGACGCATTCCGGTGGTTTCAGCAGGAAGGTCTAAAGCAACTGCTGGAAGAAATATCACCCATCACGGACTTCACCGGCAACCGGCAGGAGATTCGCTTCATCAGCTACGAATTCAGGGAACCACGCTACTCCGAACAGGAGTGCAACCAGCGTGACCTGACCTATTCAGCCCCTCTTTATATCAAAACCAGGCTGCTCATAAAGACGACCGGTGAAATCAAAGAACAGGACATCTTCTTCGGCGATATTCCCCTGATGACCACCAATGGCACCTTCATCACAGGTGGGGCGGAGCGGGTGGTTGTCAGCCAGCTACTCCGTTCACCTGGCGTTTACTTCATCGGAGAAGAGGACGCCAGCACCGGCCGG
>DATBWO010000115.1:0-9234 GCA_036514775.1 Dehalococcoidia bacterium
TGCTTTTCAGGCTCAGATTCTGGTAATTGCCTCAGCGGAACTAAAAGCCCGATAACTCGGTCTCATTCACTCTTCCCCCCACCACTCTGACCAGTAAGGTGAGATATCCCAACCACTCTCTCGACTGGAACTACGAAGGCTATTCCCGCCCCGGGTTTTTCTAATTCACAATCTTGAACGATTTCCTGGAGTATTGCTTCACTCTTATCAGGATAAACAACAGACAAGACAATCTCCTTTTCCGGTTCGATAGGAATACCCAGTAATTTCTGCTGCTCGTGCACCCCGGTGCCACGTCCCATCAAAATTGTTCCTCCTTCAGCTCCAGCCTTCATAGAAGCCTCCAGAACCTTATCACCCCAGCTCTTCCTCACGATGGTAATAATGAGAGACCACTTTTCCATGTTATCACCCCCTATAACGAATTCTGATGCGCATGATAATGCCCAGCATCATAACTGAAATAATCGGTGCCAGAGCTATTAAAGCCACTAAACCTAAGCCGTAAATCATCATGTTTTGACCGCCAGCAGCCGATGCTAAGCCTAATCCAAGACCTAGCAGAAATGTATTTGCTATTGGCCCTGTCGCCACGCCGCCGGCATCAACGGCAACACCTATAAATTCTTTCTTTGTGGACCAGAGCATTAATATAGCAAGTGCATATCCGGGGGTCAAAATATACAGGATAGGGATGTTGTAAACAACTCTGGCCATACCCAATGCTACAAAGAAAGCCGTCCCAATACAAATCGCATAGAGAATGGTCCGTTTGCGGATAACCCCGACTGATGCTTCCTCAACCTGGTTACATAAGATTCGTACCGCCGGTTCACTCCAGGTAGTAATAAAACCGAGTAAAAATCCGAAGGGTATCGCCAGCCATTTATGAGTAAACTCCCCTAAAGCTTCTCCGATGGCTTGCCCATAAGGTAGGAATCCTATTTGTACTCCCACGAAAAACAGAATGAGCCCTACCGTAGATAGCAAAGTTCCTTTTAGCAGGTTAATAACATAGCTTGTTGGCAGCTTCAGGAGCAAAATCTGAAATATCGCCAGAATCGCCACGAGAAGAAGCACCGCATCTATCACGCCCTGTGCGGTACTTACCACGCTGTAAAAATTAGTTCCGTTCAATGTACTATCATCCCCATAATCATGACTGCAATAATCGGTCCGATTGAGGCTAGCCCGAGCAACCCAAAACCGTCTGATATCGCTGACCTGCCTGCCAGGACCGAACTGAGTCCAATACCCAAGGCAAGGACTATTGGCGCGGTCAATATGCCGGTAGTTACGCTGCCGGCATCGAACGCCAGCGGAACAAACTCAGGAGGCGTGAAGAACGACAGGAGAATCACAATTAGATAACTGGCGGTCAGCAGATAGGCAATCCGAAAGCCAAAGATAATACGCATCACTGCCATTGTCACAAAGAAGGCTAAACCGATGCCTATGATACACACGAGGCCGCCTTCAGGGACAGTACCTGCTGTGACGACGTCTGCTTGCCTGGATAGAACCAGTACATCCGGTTCACCTATGGTGGCCGAAAACCCTATCAGAAATGCGATAGCTATAATTAGCCACAGGGAACGCCTCTCCACGAGCCCAGCCCCAACGGTTTTTCCTGCCGGTAGAATACCAACCTCGATGCCGAGCAAAAAGAATGTTATGCCGGCAATCGCCAATACGGAACCAATTAAAAATTGGATGAACACGCTGGCTGGTGCCTTTACAAATGTAAATTGCAGGATAATTACGACGACTATCAAAGGGGCGATTGCCCTGATGACTTCAAGCATTTTGTCTTTTAACAAATTTCTCACTAATGATTACTCCATCTAAGGCAATGAATGTGGTAACGGTATTCTAACCAGCTAAAGGCGTGATGGTCAAATTCAGCCAGGCCTGCTAACTTGTTCGGCCATGATATAATGGTAAAGTAGTCGTATGAAGCACACTCAAATGGTCAAGAGTATTGCCATGAAAGCTTCGAAGCCTCTAGCGGAACTTATTTCCCTGAAGGGGAAAAAAGCCTTAATAACTGGTTCTGCTCTGGGTATTGGTAAGGCAATGGCCTACAGATTCGCCGAAGCCGGTGCGGATTTAGAGCTTGTAGACATAAACGCACGGGGGCTAAAGACTGTAGCTGGAGAGCTTTCAAGGTTCAAAGTAAAAATCAACATTCATAAAGTAGACCTTTCCTCAAAAGAGGAGATATCTGCCTTGTGGGAAAGATTAAAAGGGAAGGAGCCTGACATACTGGTAAACAATGCGGGAATATATCCTTTTAAGGATTTCTTGCAAGTAGACGATGCTTTTTTCAGCAAAGTGATGGACATTAATTTGAAATCAGTTCTCTTGATGTGTCAGCATATGATAGGGAGACGATTAAAGAAAGGCGGAGTCATCATCAATATTGGCTCTATCGAGGCAATCGTGCCTTTCGCAGAAGGCATGGCTTCTTATAGCGTAAGCAAGGCGGGAGTCATCGCTCTGACCAGAGCTCTGGCCAAGGAATATGGCAAAGACGGTTTCCGAATAAATGCAATCATACCTGGCGGAATAATAACTCCGGGTACAAAGGCCGTGGCCAAGGAAATCACCCAGCTCCGGCTGAGCTTGCTTAGGACTGGCGTATTATTTAGTACCAGACTGCCCCTCAAAAGAGGCGGGCAACCGGATGAAGTAGCCCGTATTGCTGTAGTCCTGGCCAGTGATTTATCCAGCTATGTTCACGGAGCACTGATACCTGTTGACGGAGGATTCCTCTCGGCATAGTGGGGTGGAAATCGAGGTCATCTACTAAACCTGAATCGCCAGGGAAATTCCAAGCACCAAATCCGAAACAATATCGAAATTCGAAAATCAAAGGTCAAAAATCAAAATTACAACTCAAAATGTAAAACTCCTTGACTTTTGCTCTGTCATTTTGCACTTTTTTTTTGCATTTTGAATTAACTAGTTGTTAAATACCTTATATCTTGCCAAAACGACGCTGGCGGCGTTTATATTCAGAAAGCGCTTCCTCGATGTCTTTAAGACTAAAATCAGGCCATAACACTGGAGTGAAGTAAAGTTCACTATAGGCAGCCTGCCAGAGGAGAAAGTTGCTGAGGCGGCTCTCACCGCCAGTGCGTATTATCAAATCAGGGTTGGGGATGTCGGCGCTATATAGATACCGGGCAAACACAGACTCATCTATATCGTCGCCAGGAATACCAGCGCTGGCGATACGTCTGGCTGCCTGGACGATTTCATCACGTCCACCATAATCGAAGGCAAGGCAAAGCGTAAGCCCGGTATTATTTTTGGTGAGTTCAACTGCTGCCCGCACCTTTTCCCTTAGGTTTTCAGATAACCTATCCAGTCTGCCCAGGTGTACAAGGCGGATATTGTCTTGATGAAAAGCCTGAGTTTCCTTGTCAAGCTTCTTTGCCAGAAGACGGAGTAAGCCTGTGACCTCTATCCTGGGGCGATTCCAGTTCTCGGTGGAGAACGCATAAAGAGTCAGGTATCTTACGCCGTGGTCGGCAAAAATCTTTACCACCGGGCGAATATTCCTACCCCCTGCTTCATGTCCGGCAAGCCTGGGTAAGCGGCGTTTCTTTGCCCATCGGCCATTGCCATCCATGATAATGGCTACGTGCTGGGGAGGATAATTTGCTTGAATCATGAACTAGCCCCACGAAAGAGGAGATGCTTGGTTTTCAGCAGAGGCTCGGCTGAGATACGTTTCAAGCCAGCCAGAATTAGCTTGCTGTGCCAATCGAAAGAAACATCGCCTGAGTTGAACAAAGCCTCAACCATGCCGCTAGAATCCAACATGTTGAATATTCCCTCGATTTGGTGGTCGCTTAGTCGGGCATAAGTCTGTCTAGCCCAATAGCCACGGGAGAGCTCTTTGCCCATTTTTGCCTTCCACTGCTTTTGATAGCGCGAAAGATGTCCAGCGGTTAAATTATCACTGCTGAGAGTCTCCTCAAGCACCCTGGCTGCTATCTTAGCACCAAGATGCCCGAAGTATATTCCTCCACCGGTAGTTGGTTTTACCTGTCCGGCAGCGTCCCCAATAACCAGTACCCTATCTCCATAGCTGCGAGCTAGAGTTCCTACAGGGATAGCCTTTTGCCCGATTTCCACCTCCGGGCTTAGTATCCGACCCTGGCCAAAGAGATTGTTGAGGAATTTTTGCAGATGTAGCTTGGCCTGAGATGTTGCCAAAAGGCCAACGTATGCTCTATTTGTTGAAGTCCCGACACGAGTCGGGACAAGCCAGGCAAAGGAACCTGGTGCTATTTCCTGACCAAAGTATACTTCAGGTTCATCTATATTTCTCGCTTCAATTTCGGCCTGGGCACCGACGAGGAAATTCTTGATTCCGCCCAGTCCTAGCTTCCGGGGCAACTCGGGCTTGAATCCGTTAGCCAGGACTACAACTCTAGCACTGAATATCTCTCGGGCTCCAGAGCACAAGGTTTCGGCTTGGATGTTATCCTTCCCAGGAATAATGTCAATGACCGGGGAGGAGAAGAAATATTGTGCCCCCTGGGATTGGGCTTTAGAGGCTAGCGCTTTATCAAGTAAAAGCCGATTGACAACGTAAGCTTGAACCCTTTCAGTTTGTAATTGTAATCTTAGACATCTCCCTGAGGGGGAGAAAAACTTGGCTGATTTTACCTCAGTTAATATCACATCTGTGCCAGGGCTCAAGGAGTGGAAACATTCGGTGCTGATTATTCCTGTGCAACAGACATTGAGTCCTGGCACACTTTTTTCTTCAAAAACAGCGACATTGTAGCCCAGTGAAGCCAGTTCATAAGCTATATAGCTTCCGGCTGGCCCTGCCCCTACTATGATGACATCGTAAAATTGACCTGACAATTCCCTGTCACCTTCTTAGATTCCTACTAGATTATATAACATATCGTTCAGCCATACCTATTTGTCAGTTTGATACTTCCCTTACCGTGTACCGCGATGCGCGTTAATGACAGAGGCGAGTAAGGTGTTTTACCTGTGGGTTGAAACTGAGAGCATGTTTCGTCCTACCAGGGTTATTGCGGACCCTGAGGAGTTACTCTATGCCAGCTAGCATAAGTAAGGTTAACTGCCCTCATCATCTGGTCTTTTTCTTCTTACCACCCTGACGTTTGGCTTGAGGAGTGGAGGGCAAAGCGTACTGGACCAGCCGTTCCATCAAATCGGGCTGGTTCGTGATATCCTTTCTCTTCAGTTCTTTTCTATCCACTCCGGGATCGAGATACGCAAGTGCCTGGTATTTTACCATCTCGAGTAGACTGACAAGGGTACGCCTGTCCTCATCTGATAGTGGCGACAGGATTTTCTGGATAAACTTCCAACCTGCCAGAGTTGCCGGTTTAAGGGCGTTCTCTCCCTTGTTGGTGATAAACACACGTACTACCCTGCGGTCACTCTTATCTCTTACCCTTCTGAGCAGACCAACTTTGACCATGCGGTCGACTATCATGCTGACGCTGTTTATGCTGCGTTCTAAGCCCAGGGCCAGGTCAGTTACTCTTACAGAATCACCGAGGTATTTCATAACCGAAAGCACTGCGCATTGCTCCGTAGTAAGCTCGTATTCACTATAAATTTGATCCTCGCATATCCTGAGCGCGTCGCGGACTCGGTGCAGCAGTAACCACGATTTCAAAACTAGCCTTCCGGATTCGTAATTTACCGTCATATTTAACCTCTCCTTACTATTTCATTGGACCATTGCTCGTTTAGATAAGCTGCTATTATAACAACTCTTACTGTTTACACCAAACCAACAATAATAATTTTCTCCTATCACTGCAGTCCCACATTGTGTAAAGCATGATTCATTCAAAACGTGCTAGATGGAATTTAAGCGGGGAGTATGTTTCGTCCTAGCGGGATTATTGCATACCATGTGGATTTCCTGTACGCCAGTTCGCATAAGGAAAGTTAACTGTCTGTGTCATTTGGTCTTTCTCTTTTTGCCACCCTGACGTTTGGATTGAGGAGTGGAGAGCAAACCGTACTCGCTCAGCCATTTCTTTAAATTGGCCGCTTGCTCTAACTCGTTTCTTTTCACTTCTTTTATATTCACTCTGGGATTGAGATGCTCTAACATACTGTATTTTGGTATCTCGAGCAGACTGATAAGGGTATGCCTGTCCTCATCTGATAGTGGCGACAGGATTTTCTGGATAACCTCCAAGCCTGCCAGAGTTGCCGGTTTAAGGGCTTTCTCTCCCTTGCTGGAGTTACTTACAAATACTACCCTGCGGTCAACCTTGTCTCTTACCCTTTTGACCAGACCAACTTTGACCATGCGGTCGACTATCATACTGATGCTGTTCGTGCTGCGTTCCAACCAATGAGCTATGTCAGTCACCTTTGTAGGACCACCGAAGTAATCTATAGCCGCAAGCACTGAGTACTGCTCCGTAGTAAGCCCGTATTCCCCAAATACTTGGTCCTCACACTTCTTAAGCAGGGTATAGGTTTGGTATGCCTGGCGCCACAATCTCAAAGTTAGCTCTACAGATTCAAGATTTGCCTTCATATTTAATCTCTCCTTAGTATTTCATTAAACTATTGCTCGTTTGGACAAGTTGCTATTATAACAGCTTTTACTGTTTACGCCAAGCCAATAATAATAACTTTCTCCTACCCATACAGTCCTGCATTAGGTAAACCATGATTCATTCAAAAAGTGTTCAATGGAATTTAAGCAATAATATACCTATGGTTCGAGCTTAGCACAACAATCTTGGAAGCCAGAACATACATAAGAGTAAAATTTGTTATAATTTAAAGTGGGAGAGTGAAGGTGTCTAAGATACTGGATAAAATAAACAGCCCCAGCGATGTTAAGGGGCTAAACCGGGATGAACTGGGTGAACTCTGTTCTGAGCTCAGGGAGTTATTGATAAACAGAGTTGGTGAAAACGGAGGGCATCTAGCATCCAATCTGGGAGCGGTAGAGCTTACTGTTGCCTTGCACCGGGTATTTAATAGCCCGACGGACAAGATAATCTGGGATGTAGGGCATCAGAGTTATGTTCATAAGCTGTTAACAGGGAGAAGGGAGCAATTTCCCTCTCTTCGCCAATACCAGGGACTCTCAGGATTTCCTGATAGAGATGAAAGTCCTCACGATGCTTTCACTACTGGACATGGGGGCACCTCTATTTCGGCAGCTTTGGGCATGGCTTTGACTCGTGACCTTGCTGGCGGTAATCACTACGTGGTAGCTGTTATTGGCGATGGATGCCTTACCTGCGGCATGACTTACGAAGCGCTGAATCATGCCGGGCATTTGGGCACAAGGCTTATTGTGGTGCTCAATGACAACGGCATGTCCATTTCGCCCACCATAGGAGCGATAGCCAGGCGGCTAAATGTAGTGCGAACAACCTGTGGCTATAGGCAGGCTAAGAAACAGACGGGTCGGTTGCTGTCTCTCTTGCCCGGAGGCAAGAGGCTGCAGTGGGCATTGCGCCGTCTCAGGGAAGGAGTAAAAGCGGTAATTATGCCCACCATGATGTGGGAGCAGCTTGGCTTTACTTACTTGGGTCCGATAAATGGTCATAACATTGATGAATTGGAAGCAGCTCTAAGTCAGGCCAAAAATTACTACAAGCCAGTCATTATCCATGTCTTGACTACGAAAGGCAAGGGTTACAAACCAGCCGAGGATAATCCCACTCACTTTCACGGGCTATCCCCCAAAAGCGAGAGCTTGCACACAACGCCTACTTATAGTCAGATATTTGCTCGAACAGTCGGTGGATTGCTGAGGGATAATCCCAGGGTGGTAGTGATAAGCGCGGCTATGGTTGAAGGCAATAGCCTATCCTTTCTGGTCAAGGAGTTCCCGCAGCGTATTTACGATGTAGGGATTTCTGAGCAACATGCAGTTACCTTAGCTGCCGGTCTAGCTACCCAGGGCTTTATACCTATTGTAGCTATATATTCTACCTTCTTACAGCGCGCCTTCGATCAAATATTGCACGATGTCTGTCTCCCCGACCTGCCTGTCATTTTTGCCCTCGATCGTAGCGGCATTGTCGGAGAGGATGGCAAAACACATCAAGGGATATTTGATTTATCCTATCTTAGTCTGATGCCTAATATGATTGTTTGCGCACCTAAGGACGGGAATGAACTTCAAGACCTGCTCTATACTGCCCTCGATGCAGGGCATCCTATAGCAATTCGCTATCCTCGAGGTTGGGGAACAGGTGTCCCCATAGCTACCGAGCTTCATCAACTTTCTATAGGCAAAGCTGAGATAATAAAGCAAGGTGAAGATGTGGCTATAATTGCCATCGGCTCTACTGTCATGCCTTCTCTGGAAGCAGCGGAACAGTTAGCTCTGTGGGACATTGATGCCATGGTAATTAATGCTCGATTCACTAGGCCCCTGGATACAGAGCTTATTCTGGATGCAGCCAACCACACCAAGAAGATGCTCATAGTAGAGGAGAATATTCTTAGCGGCGGCTTTGGTGCCGCGGTGCTGGAGCTGCTGGCAAAGGCTGAAGTTTCGGATGTCAAAGTGAAGCGATTAGGCATTCCTGACGAATTCGTAACCCATGGAAAGCAAGATTTTCTTCGCTCTCTCTATCATCTGGATGCCCTGGGAATAGCCAAAGAATGCGTTGATTTCCTGGCTCACGTCAAGGCAAAAGCTGAGGGAGAGTTTCACACCGCTATGCCTCAATAGTAGCAGTTTAGTTTTCCCAACAATTTCCCCCTTAAAATAAGGGGGATAAAGGGGGTTATTCCCGTAATTTTCATAACTCCCTTAGCCCCTCTTATCTTAAGAGGGGGAGCTATGCAGCAGTCTTTTGGAAAAACCTGCCTGTCACCGTCAATCATATTATCTAGTTATCTAGTTCAGTCATGTAGCAGCCTTCATTAGGATTGATTCCATCGGTTAGGCGCGGCCTTTGTATTACTTCCGTTTTGAACATTTTAGATTTGAATTTTGAGCTTGTTTAGTCCCTGATTTAATCAGGGATTAGGATTTTGGGTTTCCACCTCAAGGCGGTGAGTCTTTATTCTCCTGAGCCATTCGCTTGAGTTCATAAAGCTTGGTGATGGCTTCCAGAGGAGACAGGGAATCAATGTCAAGTCGGGCAAATTCATCAGCTAATAGGGAGTCTTTCGGGAAAAGAGGAATCTGGAGCGACGCTTTACGGCGAGGGACTTTGCTTTTTTTAGATGCAT
>DATBWO010000116.1:0-2228 GCA_036514775.1 Dehalococcoidia bacterium
CCCTAATAGCTCCAGACTGCTGAGGTCATGCCTTTTTACCATTTCCTCTCCATACCCCATAAATCTCCTGATGGCTGTCGGCGAGGTATAAAATATGGTAACCGCATATTTCTCGATAATATCCCACCATCTTTCAATCGTAGGATAGTCGGGAGCTCCTTCGTAAATGACTGTAGCCGCCCCATGCGCTAATGGGGCATACACTACCTGGCTATGTCCAGCGACCCAGCCAATATCGGCAGTGCACCAGTAGACCGATTCTTCTCGAAGGTTGAAGACCCACCTATAAGCAGAACAATTGTGCACCAGATAGCCACCTGTACTGTGGACAATTCCTTTGGGCTTACCCGTAGTCCCCGAGGTGTACAGTACATAGAGGGGGTGATTCGATTCTACCGGCTCCGGTTCCACGAAGAGTGCGGCCTTTTCAAGCAGGTCGTCCAGCCATGATTCCTTGGGCGACTTCATGGTTACCGAAACACCAGCCCTTTTAACCACAATAACCTTCTCCACCGAGGGACACTTTATTAAGGCCTCATCGACTATACTCTTCAGCGGGACTATCTTCCCCCTCCGAAATCCCCCATCGGCAGTTACCAGTAACTTCGCTTGTATATCATTGACCCTATCGGCCAATGCTTGAGCACTAAAGCCGGAAAAAATCACTGTGTGAACGGCTCCAATCCTGGCACAGGCCAGCATGAAAATAAGCAACTCGGGTATCATCGGTAAATACAAGACAACATTGTCCCCTTTGCCTACACCACAATTTTTTAAGACCGAGGCGAATCTATTGACTTCTCGATATAACGTGGAATAGCTTAAGACCCTGCTGTCTCCCTGCTCACCTTCCCAGTATATAGCTACCTTACTCCTGCGCCACGTCTTTACATTGCAGTCTACACATATATGCGCTGCATTCAGCATACCCCCGACAAACCATCTAGCATAAGGCGGCTTCCATTCCAGCACCTTGTCCCAGGTCTTAAACCAGTCTAGCTTATGGGCTTCTTCCGCCCAGAACTCCTCGGGCTCCTCCAGAGACTTCTGATACATATCGAGGAATTTCTGCACAGGAAAGTATCTGGATTTAAATGGTAAGGATAATTCAGCCACTTAAATTCCTCCGATGATCCTCTGCATTTTGTAGTTGTTTAACTTACCAAGCATAATCTCCAACCATGCCCCTTTGCCTTCTGGCGACATCTTATTTCTTCTTTACCTCTCCTTTTTTGAGTTCCTGATAGGCCTTGATTATTTCCTCCACAGAGCTTTCGTCTTCCAGAGCCGTGAGGTCTCCTACGCTGGTGTTATTAGCCACGGCTTTCAAAACCCGCCGCATAACTGTTCCGCTCTTCGTCCTTGGTAGCTTGGCGACGAAATAAACTTCGTCAGGAACTGCTACAGGACCCATCGCCCGTCGTATATGATCACCGAGTTCCTTTTTCAGGTCCGGAGAGGAAACCACACCCTCTTCGAGCCTGGCAAAGATGACGATGCTTTCGCCCTTCACCGGATGGAGTTTACCCACAACTGCTGCTTCAGCTATTTTAGGATGTGATATAGCAACATCCTCTAGCTCAGCAGTACCTATTCTATGGCCGGCGACTTTAAGCACTTCGTCAGCCCTCCCCAGGATCCAGAAATATCCATCTTCGTCTCTTACAGCATAGTCACCGGTATAGTAAACGCCGGGAAACCGTGACCAATATTCTTTCTTATAGCGTTCCGTCCCTCCGTGTATGCCCAAAAGCATACCAGGCCAGGGCTTCTTTATTACCAGGAAACCCCTCTGTTCTATCGGCACTGGCTTGCCATCCTCATCGACTATATCAGCCTCCACCCCGGGCAGCGGTAGTGTTACTGAGCCAGGCTTCAAAGGCAAACACTCTATGCCCGGGCAAGGTGAAATCAGGGCACTACCGGTTTCAGTCTGCCCCCAGGTATCCGCGATGGGGCATCTTTCACCACCGACATGGCGGTAAAACCACAGCCAGGCCTCGGGATTAATAGGCTCTCCCACGCTCCCTAATAGCTCCAGGCTGCTGAGATCATACTTTTTTAACATCTCCTCTCCATATCCCATGAACATCCTGATGGCTGTCGGCGAGGTGTAGAATACGGTGACCCTATATTTTTCGATAATATCCCACCACCTTTCAATCGTAGGATAGTCGAGAGCCCCTTCATAAAGTACCATGGCTGCCCCATGCGCCAGCGGGGCATAC
>DATBWO010000117.1:0-5005 GCA_036514775.1 Dehalococcoidia bacterium
GATTGCGCTGGCTGAGGAGAACAGAATGAGAAAGGAAGACAGCGAGAGGTATTTACAGTATACAGCCAGTGCTCCATTCATGTTCCGCATTCCCAAATTTATTTCTACTGTAATAACATTCCCGATGAGGATTCTGCTTAAGAAGGACCGGCCGGAAACGGGAAAGGAGCTTGTGGCGACGTTTGCAGTCTATGCTACTTTGCTTATCCTGCTGTCTTCTCCTTTTGTTCTACTGGACTGGCCTGCCGGCATTGGATGGGCTGATTGGCCGGGGTTTATGCCGGGCATTCCTGGATAGCTAATAAAGAAGTCGTGCGCAAATTTATCCGCAGAAACACGCTAGTTTCCGGTGATGGGCACAAATACCTGACACCCCTCGTCACAGGAGTCAATATTATCGGTCAGAGTGACCCACTACAGCACTAAACTAATACCTTTAAACTACTCCTGTGTTTTTAGTGACAGTCGCTTCAGAAGAAAATAAACCATTATACCGACGATGAGTAGCAAACCACCGAATAATGCCGCCCGCGAACCGAGGCCAATAGCAAGCCAAAGTGAGGCAGAACATCCCATCAGTGGCAGTACTATATCCATCAGAATGTGTTTAAACTTGCTGTTAACAGGGTTTTTAGCGAATATTTTTAAAGCGCTGGCATTAACCCCGATGAATGCCATTAACGTGGCAAAATTAGTGAATTCAGCCACATCCTCGATATTTCTGATCAGAGCAAAAATAACGGCGAAAATACCTACAATTATAATCGATAGCCATGGAGTACGTCGGTGTTTACCAATGGCACAGAGTTTCATCGGCAGCACCCCTGCGCAGGCCATCCCCCACATAGCTCGTGAAGAAGCGAACAGCAATAATAAAACCGTGTTTGCTGTTGCTGCCAGGGCCATGACAGTCAACAGCACGTCTGCTTTCGGACCCAATACTGCTGAGGCTACTGCAGCTAATGGAGCGCCCGATTGACTTAGATTTTGCCATCCCAATACACTTACGGCTGATATAGCCACAAGCATATAGAGAACCGTACTGACACCAAGTGCCAGCATCATCGCTTTGGGCAAGTCGCGCTCGGGGGTCTTCATTTCCTCGGATAAATTTGCCATTCCCTCGAAACCAAGATATGCAAAGAATACAAGTGAGGCAGCTCCGAACACCCCTGTTAAACCTAAGGGCATTTCAAGGATGTCTACTTTCCCAAAGGAGGGAAGACCGATGGCGATGATTATTATAAGGCCAGCTACTTCAACAACAGTGAGAATCCCAGCCAGTACAGCGGATTCTCCGACTCCTAAAAACACAACTATAGAGGATATTACAACTAATCCGATCGCACCGGCCAGATAAGGTACATTAAAGATATGCTCCAGATAACCAGCGAACCCAAGAGCCACAGCGGCAGAGGATATGATGGTAGCCCAGAGAACGAGCCAACCAGCTAAGAACGCTGGTGTCCGGCCAAAAGCCAGACCCAGATACTGAAATTCCGGAGCATTTTTAGGTCGTAGGCGTCCCAGCCGGGCATATGATAAGCCTGTAAAACCGGCTACTACTGCCGATATTAAGAAGGAAAGCCAAGCAGCATTTCCGGCCTGCTTAGTCGCAACTCCTACCAAAACATAGACACCGGCACCAAGGATCACCCCTATACCTACCAAAGTAGCTGCAAATAGTCCGAGCCTACGGGACAGACCAGCTTCAGTATTGTTTATTTTTTCGCTCATTTCGAATATGCTTTCCTCAAAGGTGGACTCAAACCTAGTGGTACAGGGAATACAATGAATTCACTCCAAAGTGCTCCCCAGCAGGCAGGGTGGGCAGGCAAAACAGATTTCTGATATACCTTACTTCTCACACTGGTCAACAACGATTTGCTCACCATAATGCGCTACCATTTTGACTTGGTGTATTCCAGTCCTATCATTGGGGCAAAGCACGGTTCATTATATCTTCGTACTATGTGGAAGGCAAAAAGCCAATTTTTCGGGTATAACTTGAAGCTAATGGAGAAACAATAAGAACAGCTTTTAGTGAAGTTCGAGGATAGCTTGAGGCTGCATCAGAGGATTTAACAAATTGCTATTTTGTTGACGTTCGGCGAATTTCCGGGACACCATCCTTCACAAGGTGAAAGATTAGGCCTACTACAAATTAAGTATTATTTCCCCGAATATTCTGGAACCCTCTTCAAAATGACGTAAGTAATCTCGTCCGCCCTAGGCTGGAGAAGCCAATTTTTGAAAACTGGGGTGATTGCTTTATACTATTCGATGATTGATATGTCGATAAGAGTATAGGCGACTCGGGAAGGTTACCTTGGGCGACAGGGATTTAGAACTACTGGAATTTCACAAGATAAGGGAGATACTGGCCGGCTTTACTTCGTTTTCCGCCAGCCGAGAGCTTGCCCTGGCCCTCATTCCACTCTCGGATGGAGAAGAGGTCCGCCTGCGGCTCAGGCAGTCGGCTGAGGCGCGCCGCTTGCTGGCACTCAGTCCCGATATCCATATCGGTGAAGTTGCTGATATACGGGAAATGGTGAAGATGGCGGCACGTGGCAAAGTCTTGGACCCTCAATCTTTGCTGGAAATTCAAAAAACACTGGGCGCTGCCCACCGGTTGAAAAGCCACCTGATGAACCTGTTGCATGAACTCCCGTTACTCAGTGGCCTGGCCGGAGATATTGTGACACTGGACCAGCTTCAAAAGGATATTGATGGCTGCTTGAGTCCGAACGGCGACTTGCTGGACGCTGCCTCACCTAAACTGGCGTCGGTGAGACATAGAATGCGAGAAGCGCGGCAGGAACTGCTCACTCACCTGCAAGCCTTAATCACGTCACCCCGAGGACGAAAAATAGTCCAGGAGCCCATTGTTACCGAGCGGGAAGGTCGGTATGTAATTCCAATCAAGGTGGAATTTCGCCGGCAGATAAAGGGCATTGTCCACGACGTCTCTAATACCGAGGCTACGGTATTTATTGAGCCCTGGACAACTATAGACGCGCAGAATGAACTGCGCGAGCTGGTTGCGGCAGAGAAAGACGAAACAGAAAGGATACTGAGAACGCTCAGTGCTGAGGTTGGGGCATTCGAAAGCGAAATTTCACTTAACATAGAACTGATTGCTGAGATTGACCTGGCGCTGGCCAAGGCCAGATATGCCAGGGAGGCCAAAGCCACCGAGCCTATTATCGTGGCCGCTGGTAGAAGTGCTAAGACAAAGGAACAGGAACCGGGTGGAGTGCTCAGGCTGGTCGAAGCCAGACATCCGCTGCTGAAAAAGAAGGCAGTGCCGCTGTCGGTCGAGGTTGGCCGAGATTTCTCCGTTCTGGTCATTACCGGACCCAATACCGGTGGTAAGACGGTCGCTCTCAAGACGATAGGACTTCTCAGCCTGATGGCGCAGGCCGGCCTGCCCATTCCGGCGCAGGCGGAAAGCCGCATCCCCATTTATGACGGCATATATGCCGACATCGGTGATGAGCAGAGCATCGAGCAGACTCTTTCCACCTTCAGTTGGCACATAGGCAACATCGTGCACATCATCAACAACGCCACGGCAAAGAGCCTGGTGCTGTTAGACGAACTGGGCACCAACACCGACCCGAGCGAAGGCTCGGCTCTCGGCCGTGCTATTCTGCTCCACTTCCTATCACAGAGAACGATGACCGTAGCCACCACTCACTACACCGAATTAAAGGCGCTGGCTCACGCTACCGACGGCATGCAAAACGCGGCTCTGGATGTGGACCCCGTTACGATGGCGCCCACTTATCATCTGACTGTGGGTATCCCGGGCGGCAGCAATGCCCTGGCTACGGCATCCCGCCTGGGGCTGCCCGCAGAGATTGTCGCCCGCGCCCGACATATGCTTTCCCAAGGCGCCCAGGAGATTGAGGCTTTGCTTACCCATCTGGTGACCGAACAGAAGAATGTTGAGTCGCTTCGCCACAGCCTGGAAAGAGAACTGAATGAAGCAGAACAGAACGGTGCGGACTTGAAAAACAGACTCCGCCAGTTGGAAGAAGACAGGCGAAGAATCGTCAAGCAGACACGCGACCAGATAGTTCGCGAGGCTGCCGAAATACAGACGAAAATCCGTGAGGCAGCAGCGGAATTGCGCAAGGAAAAATCCCGGGAAAAAATCGAGCAGGCCAAAAAGGCGCTAGCCGAGGCACAGGAACGATTGAATGCCGGGGTATGGCAGGCCAGACCGGCAGTTGAGATGGACGAAACAGAAGCCGAGGCAGGTCCAATCGCCGTCGGTGATACCGTCTGGCTGAAAGAGGTTGGTGTGTCTGCAACAGTACTATCAGTATCTGAGGAACGCGGACTCGTCGAGGTCCAGGCTGGGAAAGTGAAGATGACTCTCAGGCTGGACAGCGTGGAAAAGAGGATGCCATCAACTGGTGTAATGAAGAGGAATGATGCCCTGATAACGAGAGGGATGCACAAGCCCAAGGTTTCTCTCGAGCTTGACCTGCGGGGAAAGAGGGCCGATGAGGTTGAGCCGTTGCTGGACGATTACCTTAACGAAGCGTTTTTATGCGGCTTGAGCCAGGTTCGCATCATTCACGGTATCGGCACGGGCACCGTGCGCCAGATTGTCAGGGACATTCTGGCCTCTCATCCGTTGGTCACGTCTTTTCGGCCTGGGGAACAGGGCGAGGGCGGCGACGGCGTTACCATAGTCAGCATGTAGCCGGAGTATTTCTCTCGACCGGGTGATTGATATTATGCTTACATCAAAGAGGTCCCATCTCGGCAGGTCGAAAATGCTCGGCTTTCTGGACGAGCTGGCTGCGACCGAAAACAAAGCGATATCGTTATATTTCCCTCAGGGGATGCCTCAAGCCAGGGTTGAAAATCTGCTGGGACGGGTGTTGGCGGCAAGTGCCATACCGCCAGACATAGCTGAGGTTATCGCCGGGTCGAGAATGGGAGCGGCGTTTTTCTGGAGCCCGCCGCAAGCGTATCTGATCCTGCCCCC
>DATBWO010000118.1:0-8273 GCA_036514775.1 Dehalococcoidia bacterium
GCTGCGTAAGGCGAAGCATTAGTCAAATCAGTTGCCGTTCCGCCTCCCACAGGGTTTACCGCCATGGTGAGGTTGTACTTAGTAACGCCACCATCACAGCCGACAACACCCACGCTGATAACCAGCAGCAGCGCTAACGAAATCAAAAATACTTTATTCACTTTTTCCCCTCCTTTCTAAAGCTTTTCAAAACTACATCACATCTTTCCATCGTAAAATCGCTCCTGGTCGCCTCCTTTCATCTACAAGATGCTCCTTGATTCTGATTCTCTGTTCACATGTCTACATGTCTACATGTGCCGGACTCAATCTGATAAGGACTAAGGTAATTCCCTGACGCACACACTGACCACCAGCCTTGTATTCCTCTTATATTGCTATTTCTTATGGAAGTGTAACATTGCTACCTAAGGAATTGTCAATAGTTTTTTTGATTTTCCAAGATTTTCACACAATTTCATCCGCATTCGGTAAAAAATCCATAAATTGGGTGATAGAGGCGGTGCAACCATTTTGGGCCGTGAAGCCTATACCCTGCACACTATGGTAACGCTCTCCCCCAGTCCACCTCTATGGCGTATTTGATACATTTGTTAAAGGTCTCATAGTCAAGATAAGGACACGCAATATTATTTCTGTCTAAAATCTCCCCTGCTTTTGTGTCATCAAATATGCGGTCATCATGAAAATTTGGCTCATAGACATTAATGAACGAATCAAACAAATTTTCCAGGGCATTCTTGGGCTGATTGACAAAATCCTCAGCCAGCACAGATTTGTAACCCGCAGCATTAAAAAATTTTTCCCCAAATAGAATGAGCTCGTCGAGTGTGCTTGGCTTTCTACTCACCAAATGGAAAATACCGCCGTCCAGGCAATTCTCCATAATTGCTATACACCCGTCAACCGCAAAATCGATAGGGACCAAATTAAATGAACTTCCATCTATTTTCCCGATTCGGATAGGCATATAAATTTTGCCATCCGCAGTCTTTCTAACACCCATCTTCTCAGCTTTCACCCCCCTATTTTCTTCGATATCCCTTTCAAATAGCTTCTTCAAATAATATCCCGCCCGGAAAGGAACGTAGAAGGCTTTGAAGCTCAGGCTCTTTCCTGTTCTTGAATCCCCGTAGGTTATCGAAGGACGGTATATATTCACTCTTATTCCCTCTCTACCACAAGTTTCGAGCACGTGGCCTTCAGCTTCATGTTTAGTTTCTTCGTAAACGTTGTGGAATTGCCGCTGAGGTACATATTCCTCCAGACACCTCCCGCGAACTTTCCCCGCGACATATGCACTGCTCATATGATGAAAGAAATAACATTGGCTCTCCGCTGCTAGCTGTAACACATTGAGCGTGCCCTGAACATTTACCTTTTCCGCTTGCCTTCTGTCCCTTTCCAGAAATGACGTATCGGCGGCACAATGCCATATTTCAGCAACGCTTTCCAATAGATAAGTGTACACCTCATCATCTAAGCCTAACCGGGGTTCATCCACCTGCCCAGTCACTACTTTGAAGTTTTTGTTGTAGGGAAGGCTATGCCACTCCAGGACTTTTTGAACCCTTTCGTAAGCACTTAGATCGTGCTTCGGCCGACATAATAGGACAACGAAGTAGCCTCTTCTCAATAGCTCTACTGCAATATGACTCCCTATAAAACCGGTGCCCCCGGTTAGAAATATCACGCTTTCTGCGTTCTTTTTCTTTTCAACGATATAATCTACAGGCCTCCTCATTTACTCCCCCATTAGCAAGGTCTCTTAGGTTCGATTCTTTATTTGCTGTGGCAATTTTGACACTTCGGAATCCAGTTGACGACAAAAGCTTGTAACTTCTCCTACATCAAGTAGTAAGAGTATGCCTACGTATATAGCAAATTCTCGCTTCTGCATAGCCCTTGAAATACTATGGAAGCAAGTTTAGGGGCCTTCATTTCCTGTGTGAATGCATTTGCCTTGTTCATCGATTCTATCAGGGCATTGGCTGCATTTTCCCTTTCCTGATTATTTGTCTGGTCAAAGTAATAGATATGTTCTATCTGGGCCCGCTTGCCAAAGTCCAGTGGATTTATAACTCCTAAACCGCCCCTCAAGTCATATTTGTCACCGATTGATTTCAGCATATCACATATTTCAACCACTTTATCCAGGTTATCTAGGGAAACGAAGGCAAAGCCTGGAGCATATGCATAGTTTCTGCCTATTCTGCTTGAGAGGATCCTGTACATATTTAGCCAGACCAGGTCTGTCATTTCCGGCTTGGAATATAACTTCTTGAAGAAATCCTGCAAATCTTCGTCAACTACTGCGGCTATATTCTCAGGTGACGGAGATAAGACCATCTCTACTAGAGGCCTTATTTCTTCCTTAAACAGGAGTTTGTTGGGCTTTTCAGCCCCTGAAAGTTGGCGTAGTATTTCCATCCCTTCATTGCTATAAAATCTTGGTAAACCTAGCATAATTGTCCTGACCATCTTTTGGTCTATAGTAACGTCTGCCATTTCCTTTATTGTCCTTACCGTGTATTTATCCCCTACCACCATTAGCAGGTATTTCACCCCCATTTCTTCTGTGAAGAAACGCCTGAGTTCCTCTGATGCCTGGAAAGTTGGGGAAATGAACGGTGCAAAATATTCTAATCCCAGAATCGAATCAACCAACCCTATCCTCCTTCGAGCTATCTCCCGCATCATCTCTAGGGCTTCACGAAGGTCTGAGAAGGGAACCAAAATTCCCTCTTCATCTTTTACAATTGGGTAAAGTCTTACGCTAATCTGAGTACATATGCCAGGGAGAGGAGCAAAAGTACCCGGGGGAGGCACAGAATAGTTGAATATCTTCGGCGCATCCTTGTCGTTTGTCCTGAATATTTTCCCATCAAAAGCAACGATTTCGGCATCAACGTAATTATCGCCCGCATATCCGTACGCATGGCAAAGAGTTCCATAAATACCCGTCATTACCATATTAGCGCAAACGCATGCTGCCGGTTCTGCCACGCTGGCCCTCATTTTGTGCTTGTTCGCCTCCTTTTGCATCTCAAACGAGGTCACTCCCGCTCCAACGGTGGCAGTCCAATTCTGGGGATCCACTTCCAGCGTTTTCATTCTGCTCAGGTCAATAATGATTCCCTCTCCGAGGGTCAATCCATGGCTGTTCTGGCCGGTACCTCTGGGCACAAATGGCACTTTATGCTTGTTGGCTACTTTAACAACCTCGGCAACTTCCTGTGTGGATTCAGGCATGACAACATATCCAGGCATATGTCGTAAGTGACATGGGTTTATATCTCTAGAGTAAGTGACTGGCCTTATATCTCTAGAGTAAGTGACTAAGATTGCGGGATCGACTGGGCTTATATCTCTAGAGTATGTGACTAAGATTGCGGGATCGTTTGTCGCCCATTCGTCGCCGACAATTCCTCTTAAATCGTGCAGTACCTGGTCTTCTACCGGACTTTCAATTGGCTCATTTCTCTGCACACTGGCTTCAACATATTCCTTAAGTGCCTTCATGACTTTCATAGGTCGCAGTTCAGTCACGAAGTAACACTGCTTATCACATATTCCACACAAGGTACAGGACCTGGCTATGTCAATAAGCCTTTCAGTGACAGGTATCAGCTTGTTAGCCAGGGCATTAACGATCTCCATTCCTCCCTGGGGGTAGTAAGCCGCATATTTATGTTTAATACCAGAAGGGCAAATGCCTGTCCCTAAGAAATCTATCTTACACATACCGAAATGCAC
The DNA here is from genome assembly GCA_036514775.1 of Dehalococcoidia bacterium. GTDB lineage: Bacteria > Chloroflexota > Dehalococcoidia > GIF9 > AB-539-J10 > RBG-13-51-36. The sequence goes on from DATBWO010000118.1 coordinate 3,757, forward strand.
ACATTTCGCCGCTATATTCTTAACTTCTTCTAATCCCATGGCTACAACCTCCTATACTGACTAAAAGTGTCTAAGCTAGTAACAGCGAGTCGTTGCTAAATTTGCTCACTCCGCCTTACCTTTGAGATGAAAAGCCTTTGAATATCTGGGATATAAGAATATCAAACAACCACCGCCTACTTCTAAGATATCCGCCAAACCAGGCCAGGTTTTGTTGTCAGATAATTACCTGCCTTTATTTATCTTACCAGTTCTCCAACCAGTTCTTCAAGCAATATTATCGCAGCTTCTTTGTCCAGGGGCTGGTTATTGTTGCCGCACTTAGGCGATTGCACACAGGAGGGACAGCCGTCAACGCAGGGACATTCTTCCACAATCTTCAAAGTAGCCTGCCAGAGCTCCTCGATTGCCTCGAATCCCTTTTCAGTGATGCCGATGCCTCCGGGGTGGGCATCGTAAATAAAAATCTGCGCCTTGCCGGTATCGGGATGAAAAGGAGTGGAAACGCCGCCAATGTCATTGCGGTCGCAAAGGGCAAATAAGGGAAGTATGCCAATGGCGGCGTGTTCGCAGGCATGTAGACCGCCGTGGAAGTCAAGCCCGGCATCGGCTATTCTATCAATCGCCTTCTGAGGCAAATCAAACCACAGAGCCTTGGTGGGAAAGTTTTGCGGTGGCAAATCCAGAGGCTCCTCTCCGATGACCTCTTCCGTGAATTGTTTTTTCTTCTTAAAGCCCACTACCGTGACGGTAACATCAACATCTCCGAAGTAAACCTTAACGCTATGACAATCCTTTTCCTTGAACAGCTTCGTGACCTTGATATCGTGTATCTCCATAGTCTGGGTATAATAAGCTATAGACCTTGGCTCTGCCCAGGCAATGTGCCGGACTAAATCGAGTCCCGTGATAAGGTAAGATTCACCCTGGTGGAGATAGATGGCGCCGGGGTGTACCTGGAAAAAGGCAACGCTGGCTTCTACTGTCTCTAACAAGCACCCCTGCCGGCCATCCATGACAGCATAATTTTGCCCGGATGTTGATCTGATATTTATATCCTGAGCGGGATAGGAGATAGAAGGGGCGGGATGCCATCTCTCATGGCGTTTTCTCAGCATCCCTTCTTGTTCTAGCTCAGTTAGTATGGTGCCAGTGTTAGGTCCGAAGAATTTCTCGTCCTTATCCTCTAGCGGCTTCTCCCAGGCAGCGCAGAGGAGGTGAGGCTTCAGGATATAAAGATTGTCAGGATTGATTATGGCGTTGTCAAAGTTCTTGCTGAAAAAGAAAGCGGGATTACGCATCAGGTATTGGTCAAGCGGATTTTGCTGGGCGATAAGAAAACTCAAGGAGCTATGAGTACTTCGTCCGCTACGTCCGGCCTGCTGCCAGGCGCTGGCGATGCTTCCGGGATAGCCGGTGAGCACGGTGGCGTCCAAATCGCCGATATTTATTCCCAGCTCCAGGGCTGTCGTGGCGACCAACCCGAGAAGCTCGCCGTCGAAAAATTGACGCTCAATTCGGCGTCGGTCTTCGGGCAGGTACCCTGCCCGGTAAGGGCTGATTTTGTCCCTCAGGGAGGGAGATAATTGCTCCTGGGTATAGATATAGATGAGTTCAGTAAGCTTGCGAGTGCTGGCAAATACCAGACTACGAATTTCTTTCTGAACAAGCTCTTTAAGAAGAAAAGCCGCCTCGCTGTTGGCACTGCGTCGGCTGGTCTTAGCCTTATCAATGACAGGCGGATTCCAAAATGTGAAGTATTTCTCACCATGCGGTGAGCCATCTTCAACAATGGCTTCAAAAGGCAAGCCGACGATATTTTGAGCATGCTCCTGGGGATTGGCGATGGTGGCTGAGCAACAGATAAACTGAGGGTTGGAGCCATGAAATGTGCAAAGCCGCCGCAACCTCCGCAGGACATTGGCTGCGTGAGAGCCGAAAACACCTCGATAAATGTGAGTTTCATCTATTACGACATATTTAAGATTGTAAAACAATTTAGACCACGATTGGTGGTTAGGCAGAATGCCTAAATGGAGCATATCGGGGTTGGTGAGCACTACCCTCGCCTGTTTTCTTATGTTAGCCCTGTCACTCTGGGGTGTATCGCCATCGAAAGTAGCCATAGCTTCCGGGGGGATTGCTTTGCCCCGACTTGTCGGGGCTCGCAATGACAGCGGATGAGCGATTTGTTTCAGGCTACGTAACTGGTCCTGGGCCAGAGCTTTCGTGGGGAAGATATAAAGAGCACGGCTATTCTTATCGTGTAAAAGCGCATCGAGCGTGGCTAAGTGATAGCACAGGGTCTTGCCGCTGGCACTGGGCGTGGCTATTATCACATTTTTCCCGGCCAGGATGGCATTCAAGGCTTTTGCCTGGTGGCTATACAGGGCTGATATACCCAGGGATGCCAGACATGCTTTAAGGCTGGGGTGGAGTGGGTTATCCAGTTTGCCAAAAATAGCGCCCTGGTGAGGAATGTGTTCAATATTGACAATCTGTTGGCGATAATCAGTCAGGCTGATAAGGTGGTGGAGAAAGGCCGCGGCATCCATCAGGGAAGGGTTTCTATTTCCGAACTCAATAACTCTACATCGGGATAGTTCTGGATAATGAACTTCACGACATTGGCTAAAGTTTCGTCGGCGTGTCTTCGATGGTTGCTAACGCAAGCTACGCCCAAAGTAGCTAATTGCCATAAATCTTGATTATCCACCTCGGCTACGGAAACATTGAATTTATTTTGTAGCCGTGTAATGATGGACTTAATTACGTGTCTCTTACCTTTAAGGGACTGGTTCTCAGGGAGACGGAGCTCTATCTGGCATACACTGACGTGCATTGTTTAATTCCCCTCTTTATTTCTCCCCCTCGGGGAAGGGCTTAGACTGGAGTTATAATCCCTTTCTAACAATATAAACGACAAGGTCAGCCAGGCGGCAGCTATAGCCCCACTCGTTGTCGTACCAGGCTAAGACCTTTATCAGGTTGCCATCGATGACCATGGTGCTTAAGGCATCGAAGATAGCACTGGTGGGATCGCCCTTAAAATCCGAGCTCACCAGCGGCTCGTCACAATATTCCAGAATTCCCTTAAGCTCTCCGTCAGCAGCCTTGCGAAAGGCATCGTTAATTTCTTCAGCGCTTGCCTTTCTCTTCAAATCGGCGACAAAGTCCACGACAGATACCACCGGAGTAGGTACCCTGAGGGCGATACCGTGTAACTTCCCTTGAAGTTCCGGAATGACTACGCCCACAACCTTAGCAGCACCGGTAGTAGTCGGAATGATATTGGTACCGGCAGACCTGGCTCGGCGCAGGTCGCGGTGAAACATATCCAGTATCTTTTGGTCGTTAGTATAAGCGTGGACAGTAGTCATGAATCCGTGAACGATGCCAAAGTTTTGGTGGAGGACTTTAACTACCGGGGCAATGCAATTAGTGGTGCAGGAGCCGTTGGATATAATGCGGTGCTTAGCCGGGTCATATTTCCCCTCATTGACACCGAGGACAATAGATATATCCTCTTCTTGAGCCGGTGCGGAAATAATTACTTTCTTAGCACCACCTTGAAGGTGGGCAGCAGCCTTGCTCGCCTGGGTGAAAAGCCCGGTAGATTCAATCACAATATCCACCCCGTAGTCTCGCCAGGGAATTTTCGCCGGGTCACGCTCAGCTAAGACCTTTATTTTCCTTCCGTCAACTACAATGCCATCGTCTTTAGCTTCCACCTTACCGGGATAGATGCCATAATTGCTATCGTACTTAAAAAGATGGGCATTGGTTTTAGCATCGGTAAGGTCATTCACCGCCGCTACCTCCGCCTTACCGCCACAACGCTGGATAATTGCCTTCAGAGCTAACCTGCCAATACGCCCGAAGCCGTTGATTCCTACTTTTGTTGCCATTTTCTACCTCCCTTTCATTTAATTTCCGCCCTCGCCTTATTTCTCTCCATTCAAGGGATAGGGTGGGTGAGGCTAGTCCTTAGATAAATACAAAGAAGCGCCGTCCATATCAACATTGCCTACCTTGTCTTCCTCCACTAAGAGCTTAAGATGAGCAATGGTCTCGGTAACAGCCATTCTCTTGTCCCAGACTCCCAGATCCCGAAAAGCAATATCCCCTCCGTTGACCATCCAGGGGATTTGCTGAGCTATTGCGTAGGCTGTCTGCAAGCCGTTGCGCAGAGACTTCATGATGGCTCTCTCCCTTCCCTCGTGATGCTGAAGTATCTTGTCTATTCTCAGTCCTAAAGCGTTGAACACCGGTCCATGTCCTGGCAGAATAAAATGAACCTTAAGGCTCTCTAGTTTCTTAAGGGAAGAAATATAGTCGCTCAGAGGATTATCGCCGGATTGGGGATTGAAACCAACGTGGGGAGTGGTGTCATACAGGACGTGGTCACCGGTGAGAATAAACTTCTTATCTCGTTCGTAAAGGCAAACATGCCCTGGCGAGTGTCCCGGCGTCCATAACACCTCAAATTCGAAAGAGTCGTTGGAAATTATGTCGCC
>DATBWO010000119.1:0-5798 GCA_036514775.1 Dehalococcoidia bacterium
GAGTTGGATTCCTGCCCCGGTGGGGGCTAACTGCCGCTATAGTGGCCGGCGCAGTGCTCTTCATCCTTCTTATTCGTGCACTGGTAAGAAGGAGAGCCATCTACTATGATCGCTGGTAGAAAGAGTCAGGAGCCAGGAGTCAGGAATCAGAAGATTACTCTACTGGCTACTGGATTCTGTATTCTTGTTACTATTCTTGTGTAATGTCAAAATCCAAATGACAATTGAAGTCCAAATGCTTGAATGCCAAACCTACTCCTCTTTGTCATTGGGATTTTGAGCTTGATTTGACATTTGAGCTTTGTAATTTGTCATTCTTTGGCATCTAGTCAATAAGGTACTTACTTTTCTGTGGCATTTTCGTTTATAATAAAAGGAGGTTAGTCAAATGCGCTGGCTATCTCGACTGCTGGTTATTTTCGTCATCTGCTTTGTAGCTATTGCCCCGCCTACTACGCCCACACAAGCTGCTGACGGAGCTTCTATCACACTCTCTCCCAGCTCGGGAATTCCCGGAACAGATGTCACCGTCTACGGCTATAATTTTACGGCTAATAAGTGGGTTGACATTTACTACTATCTGGACGTCACTGACGATACCTGGGTAGCTGAAGTCAAAGCCGATAGTGACGGAGATTTCCAGGTCGACTTCACCATTCCCGAAAACTACAAGGGACCCCATACGGTTCTCGCCGTGGATCAAGAGGATAAGAGCGCGTCTATGAACTTCAACGTGAAGCCGGGGTTGACAGTAAGCCCTGAAGAGGGGCCTGTGGGCACTAATGTTACCGTGGAAGGCCGTGGCTTTGCCGAGGATGAGGAAGACATCGAGTTAAGATATTATCTTGATGGCAACTATGAGACGGTAGCAGAGAATATCACAGCTGATGAGGATGGTAGGTGGGAGAAGAGTTTCCTAATCCCCCCCTCCGCCAAGGGAAACCATAAGATAGACGCCAGAGGTGACGAAAGCAGCCTTGCCCAGGTTAAGGATGCCACCTTCGAAGCAACGCCGGGGATAGGCATCATAGATGAGTCATCGGGCAGCGCCATAGATGAGCCATCGGGCAGCGTGGGCGAAAGCATAATGATGACGGGCAGTGGATTTGCTGCTAATGAAAGGGACATCAGTATATTATTTGCGGGAGAGGAAGTGGAGATGGAAATCATCAGGGCCGACGCCGCAGGTTACTGGGAGGAAAGTTTCGAGGTGCCCGAGATGCCCATAGGCACGTATAGCGTCACTGCAGAGGGGGAGCAAACCAGACAAGGAGACATCAACGCGCTCAGCTTCGAGATAGAGCCCGGCATTGTGCTGTCCCCTAACGAGGGGCATGTGGGCACGAACATGACCGTCGCTGGCCGCGGATTTGCCGCCAACAAAAATGTAGTCATAAAGTACGAGGGGAACCAGAAAGCGACAGCCACGACCGACAACAAAGGCAGCTTCGACGTAAGTTTTATCGTGCCTGAGAGCCAACATGGCGGGCGGCTGGTGACCGCCGGGGATGCTGCGGGGAACAACGCCACCGCTATCTTCACCCTGGAATCAGACCCCCCGCCCATACCAACACTCAGTTCACCACCCGATGGGGACAGAGTGGGATTCATAGGCCGGGTGAGACCGACATTTCAGTGGTCGGAGGTATTCGATGACAGCGGAGTTTATTATAGCCTGCAAATAGCAACCAGTGACAATGTCACCGCCTCTGGATTCGCTGACCCCGTAGTTTCAGTTACGGACATAGTGGGAACGAATTATACGCTGGAGAAAACCTTGAGCTATGGCACCTATTACTGGATTGTGCAAGCTGTAGATGGAGCTGCGAACGCAGGCAACTGGACCGCAGCCTATTCCTTCCGAGCTGGACTCTTGCCCCTGTGGGCATTCATTCTTATCATCGTCGCAATAGTGGTGGCCATCGGCGCCCTGGTTTACTTTTTGGTAATGAGGCGAAGAATATACTACTAATAAAGGAGCGGTTAATGGTCGGGGACGAGCCCCGATCCCGAACAAACCCAAATGTCAAAATCTAAATGACAACTGAAATCCAAATGCTTAAATGTCAAAACTACTTCTCTTTGTCATTTGGGCTTTGTCATTTGACATTGTTTAGGATTTTGGTCTTGACTTGACATTTGAGCTTTGTCATTTGTCATTGTTTAGAGATTTATCCCGATAAATCGGGGCTCGCAATGACAAATAAAAGGGAGTAGTATAAAGGACAAGGGGAAACAAAGTTGAAGAAAGAAGGAGGGGAAAATGAAGTTAACAGTTATTGGACTGGGGCAGTGTGGCTGCCGGATTGCTGACCACTTTGCCAGGCTAAATTTCAAGGCGCGTGCCCAGCGCAAGGCCACCATAGCCCCCACCGTCATTGCCGTAAATACAGACCAGGCAGATTTGACCGGGCTAAGATTTATCAAGAACGATTACCGGCACCGGGTGCTACTGGGCTTGCGCCAGACTCTGGGACACGGGGTAGGCAAGATAAACGAGCTAGGAGCTCAATTGGCCAAGACGGATGGTGATAAGGTACTGGATGCCGTGAAAGCTAGCCCCCAGTTTTACGAGACACACGGTTTTCTACTCATAGCTGGCGCCGCCGGCGGCACAGGGTCGGGAGCGCTGCCCATAATAGCCAGAGCAGTTAAGGATAGATACATCAGCAAGCCAGTTTATGCCCTGGTAGTTTTGCCTTTCGAGCATGAGCAGACTTCGGAGTCCCGAAGCACATATAACACCGCCACTTGCCTGAAATCCACTTATGATATAGTGGATGCCATTTTTCTCGCTGATAACCAGAGGTATGTGAGAAAAGATGCCAGTCTCGTTAGTAACATAGATAGAATAAACAGGATGATTGCCGAGCCCTTCTATGATTTAATGTGCGCCGGTGAGGTAACCAGGGCTAAATATGTGGGTTCGCGGACGATAGATGGCGGGGACATAATTGCCAGCCTGGAGGGATGGACCACTATTGGCCTGGGGAGAACTGAGCTGCCTTCATTCCGCTTCCCCTGGGAGATAAGGAAGAAAACTTTCCGCGAGAAAGCTCTGGAAAGCTTCAGGGGGACACAAGCCTTAGACGCCACCATCTCTGACCTTTCCCTCACTTGCGACCCTAAGGATGCCGGCAAAGCTATATATATCATATCTGGTCCGGAAAAAGAGCTGAATATGGACATGGTCAAGAGCATTAGCGATTACATCAAGGAGCTGGCACCCAATGCCCTGATTCGCGGCGGCGATTTTCCCGGAGAAAAGCACTTTATCGACGTTGCCTTGATATTATCCCAGCTATCCTTTGTGCCCAGGATAAAAGAGTTTTACGAGCAAGCTACGCAGTATGCCCAAGAAAATAAGGGACAATTAGAGCAAACTAAGAAGAGGATTGAATCCCTGGCTGAGCTAAGCAAAGACTTGCCTACCCTGGAGTGAAATACAGAAAATCCGGAAACTAGTAGTCAGTAGTCAGCATTCAAAAGATTCCCCTACTGGCTACCGGATTCTGTATTCTTGTTACTCCCACTATTTTTGCTTTTTGCATTTTAATTTTTTATTTGCCGTTGCTCTGTCATTTTGCATTTTGATTTTTGCTTTTTGCATTTTAGAACCGGCCTAGCTTTCCCTGAGCCACCCTTTGGCTTCCCTGGGGCTAAGACCTTTAGCGGCCTGGACCACCAGAGCCAGGCTCACGAGAAAATCATCATGTCCCTCTTGATGGTCAACATAAAAGTTCATCGTCTGGTTCGGGCGATATTGCGCCCGGGCTCTTTCTAGCTCAAACAATGTCTCTTTATGCTCCCGGGAGCCATCCTGCTTATAGAGCTTAAGCCTCCCGGAATTGACAAGAGACAATAGCTCAAAGCCCATGTCGGATTTGCTCTTGGAGGTAATGACGAACGGAATAACTCTGCTTCCCAGTTCCTTCTTGAGAAAGCTAGCTACAGGCTGACCGATGCCGGTGGCATCCACCACTATCCGATGGCAGTTCCAGATATTCTTAAGGATATGCGCCATCTGGGTATAAAGTTGGCTATGGGGCGTTCCTGTCCACTGATATTGTTCCACGACCTTCAACAGTGGCTGCGATGGGTTAGTAGTATCCACCTCGGCAACAGTGATTACTGTAGAATCACATCCCTTTCCCCTGTCATTGCCGGGAATGTTCCCTCCTACCATTTCCGGCTCATGCTCCCCGGCCAAATCTACGCCAGCGATATAAGTCCTCTTCCCCTCAGGCTGCGATTGCCTATGGTGTTCTCCCAGCACCAGAGCTATTTGTTGCCGTGATAGTAAGCCCCCGCCGTGGGTGATAGGTAATAAAGCATATTGAGTCCTGAACAGGGGATGCTCCTTGCCCAGTCTTTGCTGCTCTGCCTCGACGAACTTGACATAGTCAGGATTGTACCGTCCTACCTCCTGCCAATCGTACCTAAAGTGGCGCTTAATGCCGTCCTTTCTTTCCAGTTCCAGATTAGCCTGCTTTGCCTCTTCCAGCAAGGTGTTATCATCCCAGGTAGTGCCATAAAGAATCGTGGTCACATTGGTAGCTGAACCCATGGGACGGAATTCCTTGGTGTACTTCTCTTTGCTAACATCCTGCGATTCATCAATCTCCAGAAGTATGTCAGCAGTATGTCCCACTACTGAAGACGAGCCTTCAGCCGACAGAAAGATGGCTTTGGCATTGCCGAGTTGAACGATATAGCCCCTCTGGGGACGATAAATGCCATCAAAACCGAAATCATCCAGCCTCTGTTTCAACCTTTCTATAGAGATAAGGGTTTGAGGCTTAAAGGTCGGGGAGCACTTTATAAGATTGCCTCCCCTGGCCATATACAGCGTTAACAGCAGGACTTCCAGATGCGCTGAAAGCTCGTTTTTGCCTCCCTGCCTGGCAATTTCCACAGAAAACGTCAGCCCTATTCCCTTCTGGATAGAGTCCATAGCCGCCCGGGCCACTGCCAGTTGATAAGGTCTTAGTTGCATAGCGGCTCTTTCACCGTTCAATTCCAGTTTTTCTCTCTGTCATTGCGAGCGGAGCGAATGCGGAGCGCGGCAATCTCATACCATAGAGCCCAGCATGAATGCACAAACCCCATTCTCCTCTCCCCTCGAGGGAGAGGACTAAGGTGAGGGGAAATTTCACCCTCTACCCTCACCCTGACCCTCTCCCGTCAAGGGAGAGGGAGTATGTCTAGATTGCTCTTCGTCGCCCCGATTCATCGGGGCTCCTCGCAATGACAGGAGGAGGTATTCCTCACGATTGCAGAGCAGGGGTGTTCCTCACAATGACAAAGAGTACAGGGATGCTAAACCTTCTTCAGTCCCACGCCCACCCCGACCCCCAGGGGCACAGCAACTTCGGTCAAGACTTTCTGGATGGCTTCCTTGAGAGACTTCTTCTGTTCTTTGGTAATTTGATATCGGGTTCTTACCAGCCGGGCTATGATATTGGCGGCTTCAAAGTGCAGGTCAATCCGCTCCGGCTGCTCTTCCAGAAGCTCCCTGAGCTTTACTCTGAGAAGGGCAATCTCCTCGTCGATTCCTTCGACATGAGAAGCTTCCTCCAGTTCGAGCTTTTCGGCCTCATCCAGAGCGCGGCTATAGAAACTCCGCAGGCTACTCTTTTTCTGGCTTTTTCCTTTTGCTGCCATAACACTTAGGAGAACTTCTAGATTTTATTATCGAGGCTTTGACCAAGCCGTAGACGAGGACATGCGCTGCCAGGTTGTAATCCTGTTTCTGAAGAGCCGCCGACAATAGCTTCACCTTCAACCTACCTTGTGGA
>DATBWO010000120.1:0-3284 GCA_036514775.1 Dehalococcoidia bacterium
AACAACTACGGTGATATCCGCGCGACCCTTTGCCAGCCAAGACACGGCAAAAAACTCGAGAGCCAATGCCTCGGGCCAAAAAATCGGAGCGCCGTTGACTGACGCGATTCCTGCCCAAACCATGCAGGCCAACATTGCCACGCCGCAAAAGATATGGATTACGTTGCGCAGCCGTTTGCCCCAGGGTAGAGATTCTCCTTGTTTTACCTTGGATCTCCTGAATAGGACTAGAGAGAAAAAGATGAAAGCACCGAACAAGACCACCGCCGAGACATAGTGGATCACGCCTATTAATGGTGTCCACCAGGAAAGTGCTTTTAAATCACCTGGGGCTCCTGTTGGGAAGAGAGCTACCAGAACAGCGGCAACGCCGGCGATGATAGCTGCAATCCGATCGCGTCGGCGATATGCATTGTCGTATCCTCGATAGGTGAAGAGAAACAATGCAAGAGCGACTAGTATCCCAGCGAAAGCCGAAACAGCACCAGTGTAATAATAGGCACTAACTGATGTTAATAGTTTCCAAGGCTGGAGCCCTTCCGTGGGCCTCCAGCCAGCGATGAGCCAGAACAGAGTAGGCATTATCAGACCTAAATAGCCGATTAGCTGCCGATGGGCGTTGCTTGATAGGTCGTCGGCTTCCGAAACGGCAAAAAGCCCGCGTCCGTTTTTAACTGATGCATTCATCGCGACACCTCTCGGTGCATTCTACTGCCTGTTGTGCCTATAATCTATCATCGTGACATGCATGTGTCAAAAAACTGCGGCTTACCGCCATTACTTTTGAGGAGGTAATAATGAAGTATTTTGTATAGTCCTGTCAACCCACTGTGAATCCACCTATCGTGGGAGAGAAGTTACCTTTTTCTCGCGCTTGATACGCTCTTCCTCTTCCACCTCCTTAAGAGCCTTCGGATATGCCTCGAGAAAGAAAAGGAAGCATTTAAGCAACCCGAAGAAGATCCCGCTGAATATCTCAATGAGTGCTCCAGTAAAAGGGTCGACTTTTATCTTTCGATCCCAGAAGCTCACGTGTTCTTCTTCGGGATCATCATAATAGTGGACGGCCATCCTTTCGTTTTCGGTTCCCTTATCATAGATAACCTCTTTCATTTTATTTCCCCCTCCCTTTACTTTTATTGTCTGGGTCTTCCCGCACGTGCTACAGATGTACTAGACCCGCTTGCCTGATACCCGGTTGATGCGGTTGTTGACCTGCATCGTTTTTCCGTAACAGGTCGATCTGTTCATCTTCTTCTCCTTATTCTGCTTCGACAGCTAGTGCATGTAAACGGCGATGTTCTCTTTCATTTGATAGCCTTGCTCCTTCACCTCCTGTAAATTTGTTTTAACGAAGTAAAAGCAAAGCGAATATTGTATTCTCCACGTGTGTAGTGTGTTCGTCTTTGAGAATGTGGTATATACGATCATTATTTCTAATATAAATGACGTTCCTTTCAGCTTTAAATGAAGTGAATTTGAGTGTGTATATGAATAGTCCCAGAACCTGTAAAAGGATCAAGAACAACGTTATCTTGATGGACTGCAATGACTACACAGTCATGTGTTGCACATGTTGGCTGGCTATTTAATCAATGTAAAATGGTCCGCTGGATTTCACGTCTGAACCACAAGTATGGTATGAACATAGCGTTTGCTCTGACGAGGTCGTCATTCAAAAAGAGGCTAAGCGAGCGAACCTCCCTGTTGATAAACTCCGCGGCATATGTGCTGGTTGCCGGCCGAAGCAGGGACGGCCTCACATGAATATCCTCTGTCAAACTTACGATTGTTGCGTTAACAAGAAGGGCTTAGATTTCTGCTTTAGGTGTAAAGACTTCCCATGTTTGAAACTGGCGCCTATCAGTGATATGGCCGAAGTGCGGAGGCATAATACCAAGATATACAACCTGCTTATGCTTAAAAAGCTGGGCTTGGACGAATATATCCGAAAGAGTGGGGAGCTAATAGTACAGTGGGCTAGAGGCAAGACACTAATACTAGGAGATGATGTTCAGGTATAGCAAAACATCTTGACGCACTGGTTATCGATCTTGAACAAATAGCGGTAATAATACCCAGCCTTTTTATTTATAGTTTTATAATTGAGAAAATGAAACCATGGGTATCCCTAAACTAAGATAATAATATAGTCTTATCTTAAGAAAGGAGATACCCGAGTGCATTATATTGGAATGGACTGTCATATCAGCACCCTGGATTTTGCCGTGGTTAACGAAGCTGGCCAGTTAGTCAAAGCCGGGAGGGTTACCACTAGTGTAAACGGCTTCATGGAATTCGTGAGAACGGTGCCGCCACCGCGGACTATCTATATGGAGGAGGGCACCCTGGCTGCCTGGGCGCTGGAAACCTGCGTTCACTTTAGAGAGAAGCTTGTGATTACCGATGCCAGGAAAAACCACTGGATAGGCTCTTCCGGGCAAAAGAATGATTCAATCGACGCTCTTAAGCTGGCCCAGTTAGCCCGTGGTAGCTATATCAAAGAGATTCATCATCCGGTTGGACAACGACGACAGTTCAGGGAGTTGATGATAGCCTATCATGATACTGTCAGAAGTACCACGCGCATCAAGAATAAAATCAAAGCCAGATTCAGACAGAATGGCATCCAGTGTACTGGGAGAACTGTATATTCAGAGACCTACCGGGATGAGTGGAAGAGGAAATTACCTCAGGAGGCAGTAGTGCGGTTGATTCTGGATGGTCTCTGGCGCCAACTGGAGCAGTCCGAGCAAACCGAAAAGGAGCTTCTGAGAGCTGCCAGAGTTCAGGCCAAACAGTATCCCGAAATCAGGCATTTCGAAGCTCTTCCCGGAGTTGGCTTTATCAGTGCGGCGACAATCTCGGCCATGCTGGAGACCCCACACCGTTTTGCCGATAAAAGGAAGGTCTGGATGTACGCTGGCCTGGGAATAATGACAAGGTCATCTGGCGGCAAGACCTACTCCGAAAAATTAAGCACAGATTACAATCGTCTGTTGAAATATGCCCTGAAACAGGCCGCAGAAGCTGCCATCAAGGCAAAAGATAACCCCTTCCGGCGGAAATACCTGGATATGACATTATTCAAAGGGACTCTACCACACCGGGCCAAGCTGACGATCGCCAGGGATATGCTGGCTACCATGTGGGCTATCTGGAGAAAAGGAGAAAAGTACCATCCTGAAATAAGAGAGAAAACGGCTTATAAACAGGGTTAGGCCGATTGCTGTCGTAAGGTCAATGGATTTGAACTTCGACAGTGACCGATGCCAGGGAGGGAG
>DATBWO010000121.1:0-4238 GCA_036514775.1 Dehalococcoidia bacterium
AGGATACATCAACGAGGTGGAGCTGCCATACTCAACCTGGACGCCTTATGAGTACCCTGAGGAGTCCCGGGGCGATGTACCGCCTCCGGATGTTCAATCTGAAGGTGAAATACTCCCAAATGGCCAAATTTGAACGGAAGAGCAAAATTAAACAATTTAAATACTTGTAGGAGGTGAACAAGATGAATAAGAAATTGATAGCCATATTAGTCATAGTGTTGCTGTTGCCGGTGATAGCCTCTATTCAGCTGGCCCAGCCGGCAGCAGGCGAGGTGCTCAAATCAGATAAAGAGCGGATAACTTCACCGGATGTCAGTACGAGTGAGCAAGCATTGCTGGTTGAAGGAAACAGCGCCTTCGCCTTTAAGCTTTATCAGGCGCTTAAAGGGGAGGAGGGTAATCTTTTCTACTCTCCTTATAGCATCTCACTGGCGCTGGCGATGACATATGCCGGAGCGCGTGGCGAAACCGCAGAGCAGATGGCCGCTACCCTTCAATTCATGCTTGAACAGGAGAGGCTGCACCCGGCATTTAACTGGCTCGATGCCGAACTCGCCAGCAGGGGTGAAGGTGCTCAAGGCAAGGATGGAGAGGGATTCAGGCTGAACATTGTTAACGCCATCTGGGGGCAAAAGGATTATGAGTTCTTGCCCGCCTTCCTCGATGTCCTGGCCGAGAACTACGGTGCCGGCTTGAGAATACTGGACTTCATAACGGAGACGGAAAAGTCCCGCCTCATCATCAATGATTGGGTCAGCGACCAGACGGAAGGTCGCATCAAAGACCTTATCCCAGAGGGTGCGATTAGTGAATGGACCCGCCTGGTGCTAACCAATGCTATCTACTTCAATGCTGCCTGGGAGTGCCCATTTGATGAGAAAGTGACAGCAGACTGCCCGTTCTACCTGCTTGACGGCGGGCAGGTAATAGTGCCCATGATGAAGCAGACGGAGTCATTCGGCTACACCGAGGGGGAAGGATACCAGGCAGTCGAGCTGCGATATGATGGCGGTGAACTCTCCATGGTGATTTTGCTGCCTGCGTCAGGGAACTTCGAGGCTTTTGAAGAAGGACTTCAGGCTCAACAGGTCAATGACATCATAAGCGGTCTGCAATTTACTGAGGTCGCCCTGACGATGCCCAAGTTTGAATTTGACTCAGAATTCAGCCTGAAGGATACCCTCGCCGGGATGGGTATGAGAGATGCCTTTTCTCCTCATGACGCGGATTTCTCGGGAATGACTGGTAAGCCTGAACTGTTCATATCAGCCGTTGTGCACAAGGCATTCGTTGCTGTGGATGAAGCTGGCACCGAGGCTGCCGCTGCCACCGCAGTGATTGTCAATACAACATCAATGCCCGAAGAACCTCGTGTGGAAGTCACTATAGACCACCCCTTCATTTTCCTGATTCGCGACATTGAGACGGGTGCCATTCTCTTCGTCGGGCGCGTCCTGAATCCCGGCGCCTAAGTAAATACCCCCTTTACTGCACGAAGGCAAAGAGTAGGGTCGAGGTTAATTCCTCGACCCTACTCGATTTGAGGAATACCTTAGCCCGTGCCATACTGTGTCCATTCAAGCAGAATGCTGTATAATTAGATACAAGTAAACTTGGAGGGTTACATTTATGAGAATAGCAATCATCGGGGCCAGCGGAAATATTGGCTCATTTATTCGCAATGAAGCACTGGCGCGGGGGCATGTGGTAACTGCGATTGTGCGCCATCCTGAGAAGATAACTGTGCGGAACCCACGCTTTACCGTTGTGAAAGCGGACATTCTTAAAGACAAGGTCGAGAAACTCGTGAAAGGTCATGATGCGGTCATAAGTGCCTACAATCCCGGCTGGAACAATCCCGATATCTACAATGAGCAAATTAAGGGCGCTAAAGCGATTATCGAGGGAGTCAAGAAGTCGGGAATCAAGAGATTACTGGTTGTCGGTGGGGCTGGAAGCCTGGAAGTCGCCCCTGGCGTGCAGCTCCTTGATACGGTAACTTTCCCGGAGAACATAAAAAGCGGAGTTCTGGCGACCAGAGAAGTTCTCTACATGCTGAGGAAAGAAAGGGAACTTGAGTGGACATTCTTGAGTCCGCCATCCTCGATCGCCCCCGGAGAACGGACGGGGCATTACCGAGTTGGGAAAGACCAACTTCTTAAGAACAAAGAGGGCGAAAGCAAAATCTCCACGCAGGATTACGCCGTTGCCATGCTCGATGAACTTGAGCATCCACAACACATTCGCGAACGATTCACCGTCGCCTACTGAAGAGGTTTGCAAAAACCTATAAACTCTGGCACCAGTGAATAAACTCAAGGGAAGAGACGCGTTCCACTTCCTAAAGACAGACCTTAAGAAGCAGGCAAAACGGACTATTTCAGGGAGGGTCACTGCAAAGCCCCGTTTGAACTCTTGCGTGACAATGTTATAATGGATTATATGCCAGGTGAGTTTAGAAAACAGTTGACTCTAAGCAAATACTTCACAGTGTACGCCCTGTCGCGTTGCTGCGATATGTCTTCTCCGGTGAATGGGAGCAAGATTAGACAGACCCAAGTGTCCACGATGTGAAAACCTGGGGCTCAAAATGCCCAAAGTCCAACAAGAAAAACAAAATTAAACAGCTTCAATGCTAAAGTGGGAGGGGCTATATGGTGCGTAAGATTGTGAGTAATAAGAAAATAAAAGCTGTCCCGGTTCCGAAGAGGAAAACAGAAGCCATCCCTGTTCTAGAAAGGTTTGACGGGAATCCTATTCTTGAGCCACAGCCCGAGCACTGGTGGGAGTCAAAAGCGGCTTTTAATCCTGGGGCTATTTATGAGGATGGAAAGGTCCACATTGTATATCGGGCAATCGGGGACTCAGATGTATCGGTTCTGGGGTATGCTTCAAGTATTGATGGATTCCATATAGACGAACGCCTAGATAAACCGATATACGTCCCGAGGGAGCCATTTGAAGGCGGTGGCCTGGTATATCCCGCAACAACTAATCGTGAAATTATATATCTCTCCCCCGAGGATGATGAAGAGGAGGAGAATATTTATGTGTCGGGAGGTGGAGGATGGGGTGGATGTGAGGACCCCAGACTAACCAGGATTGACGACAGAGTATACATGACCTATGTTGCCTTTGATGGGTATAGCCCGCCTCGAGTGGCACTGACCTCAATACATATTGATGATTTCCTCGCCAAGAATTGGCAATGGAAGAAGCCGGTGCTTATCTCTCCTCCCCGGGTTGTTGACAAGAATGCCTGTATTCTTCCAGAGAGGATAAACTCTAAATACGTTATATTCCACCGAATTTATCCGAACATCTTGATTGATTTTGTTGATGACCTGGATTTTGACGGTACAACCAGATTCTTGAAAGGGGAACTCAAGATAAGACCGAGAGCAGCCTACTGGGATAGTCGGAAGGTTGGTGCCGGTGCTCCTCCCATCAAGACAGAGGACGGCTGGCTACTCATCTACCACGGTATTGGTGAGCGTGACCCCGGTCGCTATAAGATAGGGGCAATGCTGCTTGACCTGAAAGACCCGACCAAGGTCTTAGCCCGTTCCAAAGAGCCAATCTTAGAACCCGAGGTATGGTATGAAAATGAGGGGTGGAAAGCCGGCGTCGTCTATCCTTGTGGAGCGGTGGTAATTGGCAAGCGTTTGCTGGTTTACTATGGAGGAGCCGATAGAGTAGCCTGTGTTGCCTCTATAAAACTGGATGAACTTCTTGGCTACCTTATCGGGGCACGGAGAGCAGCACCAGGTGTCATCAGTGCACCGCCGGCTGGGATGAGCATCCCCCCAGTTACGCCGGCAAAAGAGAAACCAATAGTGGCATACTGCTTGAAGTGCCGGGCGAAGAGGGAGATGAAAAACCCCGTGGCGATAACCCTGAAAAATAGCCGACCGGCAATCCAAGGGATATGTCCGAAATGCGGCACCAAGATGTTCCGAATAACAAAAGCCTGAAAGTTGAGAACCGCGACTTCATAAGATATCGTAGAGTGACAAGGAATGAGGTAGCATGCTAGCTAAAAGACTGGAAGAAAACCCGATCTTGAAACCAAAGTGGAACCACTTCTGGGAAGCCCAGGCAGTTTTCAACGGCTGTCCGGTTAGAACAAGGGAGGGCATTTCTCTCGTCTATAGGGCATTGTCCTTGCCTTATTACAGTAGCTTGACCGGGGCCAGGCTTTCTGTCTCCAGCATTTCTATTGTCCGAAGTAGGAATGG
>DATBWO010000122.1:0-2963 GCA_036514775.1 Dehalococcoidia bacterium
GGTCAAAGCCAATCCATGGTGGTCTACCCCGCTGATGCCGATTATCTTTCTCATGTCAGCGACTGTTTCGGGCATCGCTTTGCTGCTAGTCTCGTATGTCGTGGTCTCGAAAATCAGAAAAACGCCTATTGACCAGGCTTGCCTCCGTTCACTGTCTCTCTGGCTGATGGGCTTTCTCTCTATCAATGTGGTGTTGGAAGGGTTGGAAGTCTTTTCCATGTTCTATGAGGCCGAAGAGAGTTGGGCAATGATTTCCCAGCTAATAACTGAGAAAATAAGTATCAGTTACATCGGTATTCAGTTTATCTCAGGCGCCATCCTGCCGCTATTTGTTCTAGGAATCGTTGAAGTAATTGGCCTGGGGGGCAATGAAAAAACAGTTATAAGATTTCTGGCTTCGTCCCTGGTGCTGGTTGGGGTTTTTGCTATGCGCTGGAACGTAGTGATAGGCGGGCAATTGATATCCAAGAGCCTCCGGGGTTTCTCAAGTTACATCCCGCCTGTTTTCGGTATTAGCGGTCTTATTACGGCAGCCGTGATTATGGCGATGCCATTTGTGATACTTGCCGTGCTAATGTATCTCATTCCTCCCTGGTACGATGAGGCTCAACCTGCCAGAAGGGAACCTCTTAGCTTTGGGAGCCGTCCCAGGTAAGACGCTGAAAGTCTCCCTGTCAGAGTTGCGCTAACCTTCGTTTCTGGGTTACAATGGTTTCGGTCGTGATGAGCAGTTGTGCCTGCGGACGTCGCCTGGGTCTGTTTCTGATTTCCCGGTAAATTAGTTGTTGAGGTGGAAGCGGTGTTCAAAAAGAAGAGATTTATTATCGGCGGGATTATCATTCTTCTCGCTTTGGGCTATCTGGGTTACACATCCTTCGCCGGAGCGGCGACTTATTATTACAAGGTCAATGAAGTTCTGGCAAAAGGCAGTTCGGTAATCGGTGAAAATGTGAGGGTGGAAGGGCATGTTGCCACTGGTTCCGTGCAACGGGAGTCGGTCGGGCGTCTGCTAAAGTTCACTATTTCTGATACCGTGAGCGGAGAGAGTTTAGCAGTCGTTTACAGCGGGGTTGTTCCTGATACGTTCAAAGCCGATAGTGATGTCGTTGTCGAAGGTAGTATTGGCCTGGACGGCGTCTTTCAGGCGCAAACGATTATGACAAAGTGCCCTTCCAAATATGAGCCCGCCACACAGTGAAATGAAACCGCACCTGAGAATTGATTTATGGCTGATATAGGCTACATTTCTCTACTTCTGGCGCTATTAGCTTCGGTTTATTCGGCTATCGCTATTGTAATAGGGAAGAAGAGGGGCGCTCCGGCATTAATAGACAGCGCCAGGAACGGCATACTGGTTGTCCTGGCGCTGGTTTCTATTTCGGTTGTAGCCCTAGCTTATTCTCTTATCACGCGCGATTTTCAGATTGACTACGTTGCATCTCACGCCAGCACCACAATGTCCTTACCCTACCTCATCAGCGCCTTGTGGGCAGGTGATGAAGGCTCGCTTCTTCTTTGGGCATGGCTGCTTTCCATATTTGGCGCCGTAGTTATGCTCCGGAAGCGTGATGTCGGTTACGAGCTAGTACCGTATGCTACTACTATTATTATGATTACCGGTGCCTTCTTTCTCTTTCTACTACTGCGTTTTGACGCTAACCCTTTCGTTAAGTCCATCGCGGCCCGTGGTTATGTCCCCACTGAAGGGCCGGGCCTTAACCCTCTATTGGAGAATCCGGGGATGCTTTTTCATCCTCCAGCCCTGTTATACGGCTATGTTGGCTTTACGGTTCCTTTCGCTTTCGCCATCGCTGCTTTACTAACTAAGAGATTGGGTGATGAGTGGATAGTAGCCATCAGGAAGTGGACTCTGGTTGCCTGGCTCGTTCTTGGGATGGGCAACCTTATCGGTGCTTGGTGGGCCTATGTGGAATTGGGCTGGGGCGGTTACTGGGGCTGGGACCCGGTGGAGAATGCCAGCTTGATGCCCTGGTTGGTAGGCACGGCTTTTCTTCACTCCATCAATATGCAGAGGCGCCGAGGGATACTCAAGGTCTGGAATCTGGTATTGATAATACTTACGTTTAGCCTGGCAATCTTCGGTATGTTTCTGAACCGCACCGATATTCTGTCTTCTGTGCATGCTTTTCCCAATAACACCCTGGGGCCATTCTTTCTGGTCTTTGTGGGCGTTATTCTTTTTGGGTCTTTGGGCTTGCTTTACTATCGCAGCGATTGGCTGAAGTCCGAAGCGGAAATGGAGTCTATCGTTTCAAGGGAGAGCACCTTCCTAATAAACAATCTCCTCCTGGTCCTGGCTACCTTTGCTGTTTTTTTGGGCACGGTTTTCCCGGTCATATCCGAGGCAATAGGTGGGGTTCAGATTACACTCAAAGCTTCCTGGTTTAATCAGGTGGTCGGGCCGATTTTCTTAACCATTATCCTTCTCGCCGGAATCTGTGCTCTTATCGGCTGGCGGCGGACATCAGTCAGTAACCTGAAGCGCAGTTTTCTCTGGCCTCTTGCGGGCGCCCTGATTGTAGGCTTGGCCATTGGCTTCGGTGGGGCAAGACAACCGTATGCTCTGCTCGCCTTTTTTCTGTGCAGTTTTGTTCTCTTCACTATTCTCTATGAGTGGTTTCGTGGGACGAGAGCCCGTCATAAAATGAGGTCAGAAAACTATCTGAAAGCCTTCTTTGGTTTGATTGGAGCTAACCGTCCCCGCTACGGTGGTTATATCGTGCACATCGGTGTTGTTCTTATGGCCATCGGTGTTATCGCCTCATCCTTTTATTCTGTGAGTAAGGATTTGGTCACCCTGAAACCGGGTGAGTCGGCGAGCATTAAAAATTACACTCTTACCTATGAAGGCCGCACCAGTAGTAAAATTGCCAGCAAGCAGGTAGCTTCAGCCACTCTTTCTGTCTCCAAGGGGGGTAAAGCGTTAGGCAATTTGGTTCCGG
>DATBWO010000123.1:0-4316 GCA_036514775.1 Dehalococcoidia bacterium
ATGGGAGCGGCGTTTTTCGGGAGCCCGCCGCGAACATACCTGGTCTTGCCCCCGTTCCCGATTGCAGAAGAATATATCACCGATGGCTACGATATTGAACCGTTGCGTTCTCTTCTCAGTCAGGATTTCCTTATCGCTCTGGTCCTGGTCCGCCTGGGAGCATACAGCATTGGCATCTGCCGGGGCACAGAGCTCATAGATAGCAAAACGGGAACAGGCCTGGTGCACGCCCGCCACAAGAAGGGCGGCTCCTCGCAGGCGCGGTTTGCCCGACACCGGGAAAAGCAGATAGAGCAGTTTCTGAACCGGGTCTGCAGTCATGTGCGGGAGCACATTGAGCCCCATGCCCGGTCACTGGACTATCTGGCCTATGGCGGAGCCAGAACTACCATACTCTCATTGCGTAAACGGTGCCCGTTCCTGAGCCAATTTGACGACCTCATACTGCGGATGCTGCTGGATATACCGGAGCCACGCCAGGCGGTACTGGAAAAAGCTGTGGGCACCGTCTGGTCCACCGATGTTATCGAATGGTGCGAGGATAACTCCTAACGAATTCCCGGGATACCATGCCAATTAGGCCTACTACAAATTAGATATGATGTCTCCGGAATAGCGTTATTCGGGTGGTTCGGGCTGCACTCTGGCCTGGGTTCTCACTGGTAAGCCCCAGATGTGGATAAAACCGGGGGAGGCACTCTGGTCGAAGACATCGCCCTTATCGTAAGTAGCCAGGCCATATGGTATAATCAACCTCAAGCTTGAAAAACACCGTGGATCCCAAGTTACTAGTAGCATACTTTGTGATCGGCGGACTTGTAGTCTCGGTCGTAACTTATTTTGGCAGTCACGGAAAAAGTGAGTTGGCTGTTTTCATTGCTTTCATACCCAGTACCAGTCTGATAACTCTGTGCACCATATACTTGGCTGGCGGAATGGGGGCAACTGTTTCTTATGCCAAGAGTATGTTAATACTTACACCTGCCTGGCTGTGTTATGTCGTTGGCGTGATTTTTCTTCTGCCTCGTTTGGGCTTGGTGATAGCGCTTCTAGTGAGTGTTGCAGCCTATTTGGCAGCAGCGTTTGTCACCATGAGACTAACATAGCCAGCTACTTGCTGGGTCGAATTCCAGAGACACCATACCAATCAGGCCCACTACAAATTAGGTATTATTTCCCCAGAATACCGTTATTCGGGTGGTTCGGGCTGCACCCTGGCTTGGGTTCTCACTGGTAAGCCCCAGATGTGGATGAAGCCGGGGGAGGCACTCTGGTCGAAGGCATCGCCCTTATCATAAGTAGCCAGGCTGTAGTCATAAAGAGAGTAAGGCGACTTTCTACCCACTATCTGGCAGTTACCTTTGAAGAGCTTTACCCTGATGGTGCCGGTGATATACCTCTGTGTGCTTGCCACATAGGCGGCTAAGTCCTGGCGCATACCGGTGAACCACAGCCCATTGTAGATGAGGTCGGCATACTCAGCAGCCACCCTGGCCTTGAAGCGGAGCTGCCCTTTCGTCAGCACCAGGTCTTCCAGAGCTTGGTGAGCTTTGAGCAGAACCACGGCAGCCGGCGCCTCGTAAATCTCCCTGGATTTTATGCCCACCAGTCTATTTTCCACGTGGTCAATCCGGCCTACGCCATACTTCCCAGCCAGGTCATGAACCTTCTGGACAAGCGTAACAGCCTCTACCTTTCGGCCATTAAGGCTTACCGGTATCCCTTTTTCAAAGCCAATCTCCAGATAGGTAGGCCGAGCCGGTGTTTTCTCAGGCGACTTTGTCCACAGGAAGACATCCTCGGGTGGTTCGTTCCAGGTATCTTCCAGCACGCCACATTCAATGCTCCGGCCCCACAGGTTCTCGTCAATGGAATAGGGACTGGCTTTGGTGATAGGCACGGGGATTTTGTGAGCCTGGGCATATTTAATTGTTTGCTCCCGGGTCATCTTCCATTCCCGAGCCGGGGCTATTACCTTTAGTTCGGGGGCTAGAGCAGCTACGCCGACATCAATTCTCACCTGGTCATTGCCCTTGCCGGTGCAGCCGTGAGCGACCATATTCGCCCTTTCCTTCTTAGCTGCTGCCACCAAGAGTCGGGCGATGAGAGGACGCCCCAGAGCTGTGGCTAAGGGATACTGTCCCTCATAAACAGCATCGGCCTGGAGGGCCGGGAAAACAAACGACTTAATAAAGGTTTCTTTGGCATCGACTACCAGCGCCTTTATAGCTCCGACTTTAAGCGCTTTTTGTCTAATAGCCTCGAGGTCGGGGACGTTGCCGATATCCACGGTGAGGGTGATGACCTTCAAGTTATATTTTTCTTCAAGCCATTTTATGGCCACGGACGTATCCAGACCGCCGCTGTAGGCCAATACTACTTTGTCTGACATTTCTACCTCCTTCAGAGAAATCCCAAATCCTAATATCTAAATCCTAAACAAATTTAAAGTTCAAATGCTTAAATTCAAAACATTAGAGATTGCTTCGTCGTCTTCGGCTCCTCGCAATGACAGGAAGAGGGGCTCCTGGCAAGGACATTGTTCTAAAAATCTTCATCTTTTGTTCATTGGGATTTTGGATTTTGGTAGTGTTTAGCATTTCGTATTTAGTGCTTAGAATTTCGTATTCCTTCTAGTGCATCCCCTAAAATGCCTATCGCCTTCTCCACCTCCTTCTCAGTGATTATAAGAGGCGGCATAAAGCGCAGAGCATTCGGTTTCACTTTGTTGACTAATAAGCCTCTATCAAGGCAAGCCAGCACCAACTTCTCGGCGATTTCCTGGTTAAATTCCAGGGCTATAAGCAGTCCCCGACCCCTCACCTCGGTGATAAAATCAAACTGCTGCTTCAGGCTTGCCAGCCTGGTCAGGAAATAGTCCCCGACCCGTTTAACCTGTGCCGGTATGTTGTGGTCAATGATGTATTTCAGAGTGGCATGAGCGGCGGCACAAACCAGTGGGTTGCCACCAAAGGTGGAGCCGTGCTCGCCTGGAGAAAAGACGGAGACTTCTTCCTTAGCCAATAATGCACCGATGGGCACACCACTGCCCAGTCCCTTGGCCAAAGTCATTATGTCGGGCTCGACCCCATACTGCTCATAGGCGAAGAGGGTCCCGATCCGACCGATGCCCGTCTGGACTTCGTCCAGAATAAACAGGATTCCCTTTTCCCGACACCAGCTCTGCACTTTTTGGAGATAATCATCGTCAGGTATATTCACCCCGCCTTCTCCCTGGACTGGCTCCAGTACTACAGCACAGGTTTTTTCATTGGTGGCCCCCTTGATTGCCTCGACATCGTTATATTCTACGTTGATAAAGCCGTCAGGCAGAGGTATGTAAGGCTCCTGAAATTTACTTTGTCCTGTGGCGGCGGTCATAGCCAGAGTCCGCCCATGAAAAGAGCTATAAGTGGTAAGGACCTCGTAGGCACCGTTGAGTCGAAGCTTCCCATACCGGCGAGCCAGTTTCACTGCCCCCTCGTTAGCTTCAGCACCGCTGTTGCAAAAGAAAACCCTATCCAGACAGCTATGCTCAATTAGAAGCTGTGCCAGCTCTATCTGCGGGATGGTATAAAACTGGTTCGATGCCTGGATCAGGGTTTTAGCTTGCTTTTCCAGGGCCTTGACTACCACCGGAGGGCAATGTCCCAGGCTATTTACTGCCCAGCCGCCAACAAAGTCGAGATATTTTCGGCCCTGGTCATCCCAAACCCAAGCTCCTTGACCACGAACCAGGGTTACGGGAACTCTATTCACCGTTCTGAGAAATAGCTTCTGCTCCAACTCTTGCCAATTATTTTGAGACAATTGTTGTACCTCGTGATTTAGTTTGCCGGGCTTGTCCGGCGATGTCCTGGAGTAAAGCGTGAGAGGCTCGGCCATCTATGATGCGCACGACCTTCGTGGCAGTCAGGGCTGTAAGGCTGGCTTCTATTTTAGGAATCATGCCCCCAGAGGCTACGCCGGAGGCGAGCATATCTTTGGCCTCAGCTAGGTTGAGCCTGAGGACTACCTGCCCTGAGCCATCGTGAATACCATCAACGTCGGTCAGGAATATCAGTTTTTCTGCGGCTAACGCCGCGGCAATTTCCCCGGCCGCAGTGTCTCCGTTAACGTTAAGCAGCATGACCTTGCCTTCCACCGAGCCGAAACTTATAGGCGCAACCACGGGCATATAGCCGGCATTCAGCAACAGCTTCAAAGGAGTGGGGTCAACGGCGACAATTTCGCCGACATAGCCCAGCTCGGGGCTCTTGACGCTTGCCCAGAGCAAGTTGCCGTCGCAGCCGCTCAGGCCTACTGCCTTTCCCCCC
>DATBWO010000124.1:0-27482 GCA_036514775.1 Dehalococcoidia bacterium
CCCCCTCCATTGGTGACAATAGCCACTCTTTTCCCCCGAGGGCTGGGTTGGTGAGATAACAGATTAGCCACATCAAAAAGCTCTTCCAGTGTATCCACCCGAATCACTCCGGTCTGGGCAAACAATGCTTCAGAAGCTACCTCAGCGGTAGCCAGCGCCCCGGTATGTGAGGCAGCAGCCCGGGAGCCTGTCAAAGTACGCCCACCTCGCACGGCAACCACCGGCTTGGTGTGCGTTATGCTGCGGGCTATGCGGACAAACTTCTTGGGATTACCGAAAGATTCCAGGTACAGGAGTATGACCTTGGTAGACGGATCCTTTTCCCAGTACTGGAGCAGATCGTTGCTGGAGACATCAGCCTTGTTTCCGATGCTGACAAATGTAGAAAGCCCGATGTTCAGGTTTCTGGCATACTCCAAGATAGCCCCCCCAAGCGCACCACTCTGAGTACCCATGGCAATACCGCCGATGGGAGGGAAAACGGCGGAAAAAGTAGCGTTCATACTGACTTCTGGGTCAGTGTTGATGATGCCCATGCAGTTGGGTCCCACCAGGCGCATCCCATAGCGCCGGGCAATCTCAAGTATCTCATCCTGCCTTGCCCTTCCCTCAGGGCTGCTCTCTGCAAAGCCCGCTGATATTATGATCACGCCCCGCACCCCTTTTTGCCCACAGTCTTCCATCAACTGGGGCACCGTCTGTGCCGGGGTGATAATAATGGCAAGGTCCACTTCTCCCGGTATATCCAGAACAGACGGATATGTCGGCACTGCGGCGACTACTTTGGCGTTCGGATTTACCGGGTAGACGACTCCCGTAAACTCATGTTGCAACAAATTACGGAAAAGCTTATTGCCGATAGTGAGATTTCTGCGTGAGGCTCCAATAACGGCTATTGAGCGAGGCTTTAACACAGCATCGAGCGAGGCAATGTCAAAATCCTTCTCTTGCTCTAAGGGTATTCCTTCCATGTCAAACCCACCGTTGATGATGCTATGGAGTATTATATGGCAAAGCTATGGTTCCTGTCTAATACGGGGATCGGAGCAGCGCTGCACCGCTCACTCCAGCCGTGTTAGTAGCATTACGCGGTTGTTCTCCACAAACATTAGCAACAACCGCTTTTGAGCTTCTTCTCACTCCTATAGTTCATGACCGCTATGTCAATAGCCCGAGCCAATTGCACCTTCTGGCTAATGGTTACTAGTCCGTTGATTTCGTACCGTGTGTCTTCGTAATTGTTGCCTAGAGCGGACGTATCCGCGGTCTGGCGCAGACACGTTATAATCAAAACCTTGTAGCGTACGGCGCTCCAGTTTCACGTTAAGAATACGCTCAAGATCATATACCATGGACGCGTCTACACTCGTCACGAATGTTAGCGCATCACCGTTTCTATTAACCCGTCCTGTGCGGCCGATGCGATTGGTGTAGGCATCTATACTCTCAGGCATGTCATAGTTAATGACGTGGGAAATACGCAAAACATCGATACCACGGGCGGCAATGTCGGTAGCCACCAGAATCTTAAACGCGCCAGTACGAAAACCATCAAGCGCGGCCTGACGCCTGGGTTGAGACAGATCGCTGTGCAGTGAGGTAGCCTTGAAGCCCGCTTTTTTAAGCTGTTGTGCAACGCGCTCGGTGCAATACTTGGTACGTGTAAAGACAAGTACTGATTTTGTTTCGGTACGGCGTAAGAGTTCTATCAATAGTGCAGTTTTGAGGTGTTGCTTAACCGGGTATAATACGTGTGACACAGTGGTTGCCGGCATTATGCGGCCGATTTGCACTGTGACCGGATCATGCAGGATATCTTGTGCCAGATGACGGATATCGTCAGGCATGGTAGCCGAGAAGAGGAGTGTCTGTCGCTGCCCTAGCAGACACCTCAAAATACTCTGGATGTCCGGTAGAAAACCCATGTCTAACATTCGGTCCGCCTCGTCGATTACAAGGACTTCCAGATGTGATAAATCGATTGTGCCTCTCAGCATATGGTCGAACAGCCGACCTGGACAGGCAACTGCTATTTCGATCCCATTTCTTAGTCTCTGGATTTGTCGATCTATGCTCACCCCACCATAGATGGCGATGCTCCGCAGCCTGGTCTTCTGCCCCAATTCGCTGATAGTCTCGCATGTTTGCTCAGTCAATTCACGCGTGGGAGAGATTATGACAGCACCGACATGCCCCCTCTGACCATGCAGCAGGCGCTGTAAGATTGGCAGCGCGAAGGCAGCGGTTTTGCCCGTTCCGGTCTGGGCCAGACCAATGACATCACGTCCCTGCAGTATTGGCGGGATCGCTTGAAGCTGTATAGGGGTGGGTGTAGCATAGCCAATCGCTCGCACACCGGCCATGATGCTCGGATCAAAATTAAAGGTTTCGAAACTCATTAAATCTCCTTGGGAAAGTTCCTGTTCATCAGCGCTGAACGTGAAGGTAGTCACGCAATCGCGACACAGGATTGACCTGTCCTTGAAAGTCATTGGATAACCTCATCTCTTCGATATTTCAGTTAGAGTTCAGGCTACCCAACACTTAAGATAAACCAGAGGCTATTCTAAGAAGCTTGTAACAACCTAAACTGGAACCATCTGCACTATACACTAATGAGAGTCTTTTTGCAAATTGCGTGTAGTTCCCCTGTACGCTAGTTACTTTTTACAGTGTGATTCTTCCCTTTGGAGTAACAAAATGACGGATTGTGCTGTTTTCCAGCCGTCTTTAAGCGCTAAGGGATAAATTCAATTCCGCTCTGGTAATCTGGCTCAGAAGACGCCGCAGGGCAAAGAGCTAAGATTGCCAATTATTCAGGTTGTTAAATCTCGCCATGGTTCTATTCGTGCTTTAAGTCCGCCTCAGGTGTTATGGATGGCAAAATGAACAAACGGTGGAATGTGCATCAACGACGGATAATTTAGAATAATGCTTGTCGCTCTTGACATCTTTGCACAGCGTGGTTATGCTTGCTATCGAATGCAATGACAAGGATTACTGCTACGTGCGGGTTGGAATAAAAAGCCAGGGAGTTACATTTTAATGAGAGGCCTAAAGATAGCGGGGCTGGTTATACTGAGCCTTATTCTCTTCATCTCCCTGATCGTCTTTAGTCTGGCATTTTCGCTCAACCGGACAGTACTCAACCCCGATTTTGTTACTGCTGAAGGCGACAAGCTGGAAATAGCCTCACTGGCTAGCGAAGCAATGAGTTATGAGTTGCAAGAGGAGCTTCCACAAGAAGCCCTTGACTCCCTGATAGAAGCAATCACCACGCTGGAACCACGTCTTAAAGACGAACTTAATACTATAACCTATTCTGTGTATGAATATCTCCATAGCGAACGGGAGAACCTCGATCTAGCGAATTTACTGCGGAGCACTTTGTTTAGTTCGGATTTCATCGTCGCTGCCATAGACGCAGTGGATGGCCCGCAACTGGCCAGGATATTCCTGGAAGAATACGAAGAGGAAATTATGCAGGAATTTCCATTACCCGAAGAGGCATTCCCTTATCTGGCTGATGGCCTTGAAGAACTGATAACAGACCTGAAACCGTGGATAACAGAGCAAGTAGAATACGCCGCCGGTCCGATAGCAGATTATCTGGTGGGAGAAGTAGAGAGCTTCAGTATTACCATCTCACTCGAACCTGTGCTGGATGACCTGAGGGGAATGCTGCTAGAAGTCTTTTTGGAAGTCCCCCCTGATGAACTGGAAGGGCTGCCACCTGAAGAACTGGAGCAGGAATTTGATGCATTCTGGGCTGAATTCGCCGAGGAAATGATACCGACGCCGTTTCAGATTGATGAGACGGTGATTAGCAAATACATGCCCTTGCAGATTGCCTCGTTTACATCAAAAGCGGAAACAATCCTTCACAAGGTAAGAGGATATGTCGGCTATGTCTGGCTTGCATATATTCTCAGTATTGTCGTCAGCGCGCTGCTTATAGCGGGTATTGTGCTCATCTGCCGCGACGTAAAAAGGTCAACGCGCACGCTAGGCATAGTGTTCCTGATATCTGGACTTGTTGTGCTGGCTGCCGCACTGATTGGTAAATATGTTGGCGGTGAACAGATATTGCAAGCGATGCACACTACACCTTCACAACTACAGGCCTGTGCATCGCAGGCCCTGGTTAATCTTCTGGCTCCACTTCAATGGCTCGGCATTGGATTTATCGCCAGTGGCATCGCGTTGCTGGTAGTCTCCTTTGTTTACAGGTCACGCCGAACAACAGATTAGCCTTGTTCCGCCTTTGGTAATCTGGCTCAGAAGACGCCGCAGGGCAAAGAGCTAAGATTCAAAACATTCCTGAAATGGCTTAGCAATTGTCTGACCACCCCACGGGGTTCCAGGAAGTTTCGCGAACATTTTGGCCTATTATTGGGTTGGAATCAAGGTGACAGCAGTTCGAATCCGCTTGGGTTCACTACCTGCAAAAGTTTAACAAAAAGTAGTTTAAGAAAGAGTGGTCTAAGTTACCAACAGGTGGAACCACTCTTTAATAAAGAAGCAATATCCAACGCTCCTTTGTACTTATCCGGCCTTTGTGGGAAGAATAGAGTCTTTTAATGCCTTGCATTTTGTGAAGTTTCGGAATATCTGATGTATTAAAGAGGTCGGATACATTTCTTCAACCTTAAGTCTACACGGGTCTATCAATTCTTGGATAACGGAAGGCACCTCGTCTCTTAAGAATGTCTCAAACTCGAAATTAGGGTCCCTTGTCGCATTCTTCGGGATTTTTTGGAATACTAAATGAAGTAGAAATCTGTTGGCATGGATGTAGAAACTTCGTTCTCTTCCTTGCTGAGTTGCCTTTTCCATAGACTTGAGCTTCGTATTTACGGCACGAAACACTTTGATTAATCTCCATAGCTCTGTAGCTGTTACTTCCGCGTTAAAAATATCAGTATAAGGTTTCTTTGTGATGTCTTCCCATAATTTACCAATTTCCCTTTTAGCTTGGACTGATAAGCTATAGTCCCCGTTTCTGCACGCCAATGCTACAGTCGCCTCCTCCAAAAGATAATTGGTATCGTCGGGAATTATGTTCTCGTCAGTCCTGATATAATGGTATGTTTTCCCTTCTAACAGTAACTCTGTCCTTAGTCTTTCTTGTTCTGGGTCGAGTGAAACAAAATCTCGCTTTTCAATTTTATTTTGAGTATTTGTTGCTTTTGTAATTCTGACTCCAAAATCAGGGGGGCAATCTTTCAGAGAGATAAGCCTTATCAAGACTTTGGCATCTTTTAATTTGTCAGGAGTCTTTTCAAGAGCATGCCCTATACAGCCCACAGTCTGAGCACCATTAACGATACTCACTCCTTCGCAGACGAAATATCCCATGCTTCTATCACCTCCACCCAGAGGTTTCTTGCTAATGTTCCCGCATAAGGCGGTTATGCCGTTATTGAAATACCAGAAGTTTTCGGGCTCATTACTTAAGGTACCTAAAATTGACTCATTAATCTCGGTGAGCCCGATGAAGTTTCTTAGATTGTCAGAGAACAATCGAGCGCGATGTTCTGTCCACCAAGGGGCAATATCACTTGCGTTAATGAGTCCGTAGAATGCTTGGTAAGGGCCCTCAATTGGCCCCCAGTTTGACAACGCTATTTCTAGAGTGATGGGATTACCAGCTATACTTCCAGTCAAAGCCTTGTGGGCATCTTTTAAGGAAAATAAGTAAAACCTCGCTAGCTCAGAGGGATCATTGAGTTCTTTGAGTAGGTCTTTAATAGCCCTTGAGTTGTGTTCAGTAAAATTCTGACCAGTGTATGCAATTACAATGTTTATCCTGACTGACGGGTCATCCAAGGCTTCTGTTAATTCTGTTTCCTTCGCATTTACTCTGATATTAAATCTGTCTAATTTTAAGTCTAATAAATCAAGTATTCCACTTGTAAATTTCTTTACCTCTCCAGTCTCAGGTTCCCCGCTACCACTTTCAATCCATTTTGATTGCACGAGCCAAAGTATTTTGGAGTTTCTATCAAACAGAATGGCGTCTATTCCGTTGTCATCATACCCGTCCACAATCGACTTTACTGCATTATCTATATCCGTCGCAGCTAGAACATAAAGGCAATATGCGGCTAGCCCTCGTGTGAGAATTGCTTTATCTATTTCCTCCTGAGGCCTACTAAGTAAATCAGATGTATCTATTTTCCCCTTAAAATTCTTCTCGATGCTTGTTCTTATATGGTTTACATGGAGCTTGCTCATTTAAGTCTCCTCCTTAACGACTGGTAGTATCGAATTTCAGGCACACCATACTAATTAGGCCTACTACAAATCAGGTATTATGTCCCAGAATACGAAGCGATTACTTTTTATAGATGTCGCCCCGGGGGCCAATGGCAAGGACGACCACCGCCTTCTTCTCGGCGTCCACTTCATACACTGCCCGCATACCGCTAATGCGAAGGCTGAATAACCCTTCCAGTTCACCCCGGAGCCTCTTTCCAGTGTGGGGCTTGGCCTTGAGCCTTTCCAAAGTTGCGATGACGCGGCGTCTCATGGCTGGGGTAGCCTTTTCCAAAGTTCTAGCAGCATCCCGGCTCAGAACAATGTTATACATTCAGCTTCGCCTTTAGTTCCTCCAAAGAGACAAACTCCCCCTTCCTACCTTCAGTCCACGCTTTCCGAGACTCCCTCACCTGCTGCACCAACTCTTCGTCGCCCAGGATTTCCGCCGTTGCCTCCCACGCCTCCCTCTCCTTGAGGTATGCGGCAAAGTCGGCTACTGCCTTGACCCTTTCCTCAGAAAGGGACTTCACCTCTTCCAGTAGCTTACTTTTGTAACCACCTGTTCTGGCCATTGTTCATCACCTCCCTCGTAGCCCAGCACGAGTACGAAGCACTCCATAAAGAAGATACTCAATTTCAAGGATACCATACCAACTAAGCCCACCACAACTTAGGTATTATATCCCCAGAATACATAAATTCGATTTCGCCTCTGGCTTAAGCTCTTTTTCCTTCTTTGAGGCTTAAAAAGTCCGAGTTATACTCCTCGATTAGACCGGCATCGGCAAATTTGCTTATCGTTATTGTACAATTGCGGCAGTGCTGGGCTCGCTGGCAGGTTTGCGCCCGCTGAACACTCCGCCAATAATGGCGAGGGCTCCAGGAAGCAACATAATACCGGTCAGCGCCATCATTATCCCTCCAGCCACACCCCATTTAAGCCCGGATTTGTCCATTCTGGTCTTCCTCCAGGCGACGTCGGCAAGAACAAAGCCGGGGAGTCCGAGAAAGACAACCAACGTCATAAGTAGGTCGAACCACCAAAATGCAGGCTCTATTGCAGGAATGCCTCCACTATTAACCACAGCTAGAAGAAACATCGCGGCCGCTACTGCCCAAGTTAATGCCCCCAGAATGAAGCTGACCAGCAATACCGACCTCCCCTTTCTTTCTTCTGTCAATCCCTTCCCCCGAAACCTGTCCCACAGGAAGCCAGCCAGTGCGCCAAAGACCAGAGCGGATATAATGCCAGCCAATGCCAGACTAATCGAGGACAGGCTAATCATTCCGATGTAATAAGTCCCGGTAAATGAGATGCCATCGGTGGGCCACCCCGGCGTTGTGTAAATAGACTCAACTAGAGCGACTATGCAGAGGAACAAAGAGAGTACCATTCCCTTTCCAACGCTCTTGGTGCCGGGGAGGAAACTGTACAAGGCAGCGAAAACCGCTCCGAATACGATTCCGCGGTATACATATTGAGACAGCAAAAAGTACACGGACGAGAAATCTGTTAACGACCTCCATGTAAATAGGGTGAGTCCGGTTCCGTATATAAAGTGCGGGACGGAGAAAGAATCGTAGTAAATTGCTCCAAGTATCCCAGCGATAACCATGTAGACGATTCCGGCGATTACGCCAGCTTTGATGCCCCGCTTGAAATCAGCCATTTTCCACCTCCTTGACTACTCACATCTTTCTTTTTAGATTAAGAAAAGTTATTATATTATACCACGGGATTACTCAGGGGGAGGAACTAAATGAGGAGTAAAAATCCGATAGTTATAATCATGTTGGTTGGTCTGGCCATTATTGCCGCCGTTGCCGCCTATACCTTCCTCAAACCGGAAGTCGAGCCCAAAATCCATTCCGCAACTTACGGTTATTATTTCCAAGAATCTAGAGTGGGAGAAGTACAATTCGCGTCAGTCGCCACTGGGACGTATCAATTCGAAGGAGAGTTCTCCATAAATATCACCATCGGAGAAGTTGGGGCGAGTTTTAATGGGGAGGTTGGAGACTTCAGGAATTCAGTGCCTCGATCCACGTCTTTGGGAAGGAGTTACGGTGACTCTTCTCCGCCATTTCCGACGTCAACAGACACGGCCATTTTTGTTAACGTAACCTTGCAGATGACGTTCTTACTACCACCAGAACGCTGGGGGGGCATTCATGTGGGATACTCAGCGCAATTCACCTCGATGACCCCTTATAGTTTGCCGAAGCTAAACGTGGAGATGACTGCCATCGGGAAAGAGGACGTTGTGGTCCCCTCCGGAACCTATGGGAATTGTTTCGTGGTGAATGGAACACAACCTGAAATGGGTCTGGAGATGACGCTTTGGGTAACTGAGGAAGGTGTTGTGCCCCAAGCAGAAATTACAATGGCCGTGCAGGGCGTTGATCCTCCCACGTTAACAATGAAACTCGAACATTATGAATAAAAGAATGATAGAATTCCTTAGCTCCATCCCCAAAATAGCTGCCACCCGTTTAACCGTGGACGAAAGCTAGAATTTTCAGATAGCTTATTGAGGTCGTTAAATCTCGCTCAGGCTTAAGTTCTTTTTCCCTCTTTAAGGCTTAAAAAGTCCGAGTTATATTCCTCGATTAGCCCGGCATCGGCGAAGCTGAAGTAGCGATTCTCGCCTATTATGATGTGGTCTAAGACCTTAATCTGCATAATGTTTGCGGCAAAGACCAAATCCTGGGTTATTTGCTTATCGTTATCGCTGGGCTGAGGGTTCCCGGCCGGGTGGTTGTGGACGAAGATTAAGGCGGCAGCATGATGCTTGACGGCGCCCTGGATAATCTCCCGGGGATAAATAGCACTGGCGTTCAATGTCCCTTCAAAAAGGTCCTCAATCTCCACAAATCGATTTTGGGAATCAAGGAACATGACTTTGAAGACTTCTTTTTTCAGGTCTCGCATAGAATGGTACAGGTAATCGAAGACCTCCCGGGAGGAGCGGCAATAGGGTTTATCGAGCAACTGTTCTTTAAGAAACTCCCTGGCTATCTCCTGCATGAATTTGATGACAAAGATATTGTGGGCAGTAATCCCTTTGATTTTCTGCAATTCCTCGGGAGGAGCTTCCAGAACGCCTCTCAGGGTCTTGAACCTGTTTATGGCTTCTTTGGCCTGCGGTTTACAATCCCGGCGAGACGTCCCCAGTGTCAGCAGCAATTCCACAATTTCATAGTCGAGGAATGCTGCCAGCCCCGATTGATTGAACCTCTCCCGCAGTCTTTTCCTGTGCCCTTCCGGGCTTTTAGTTTCCATGGTTGAGAACACTTGCTGTCACCTTGAGCGATAGCGAAAGGTCTTAAAGATTCTTCGCTGCGCTCAGAATGACAAAAAATGGTTAAACCGCTTCCATGCTTCCGGTTCTTCTAATTATATATTTTAACTACGGTTATGGGAATCACGTTATACGAAAGAGGGTTTAGCAATGTCATTCTGAGGGAGCATAGCGACCGAAGAATCTCGGAGTTCATTCGCGGAGCCTGTCCTGAGCGTTGTGAGATTCTTCGCTACGCTCAGAATGACAAATAGATGCCGCTAGACAATCTGTTACACGACGGCAAGGGAAGTGCTGATATAATACTAAGGCAATGAATTTAGCCCGGCAAATAGAGCAATATCTTCCCCGGCAACTCCTGGAGCTAGTCCAGAATATCAGCAGACAGGCGGCTAAGCAGGGGCAAAGGGTATATGTCGTCGGCGGTGTAGTCCGAGACCTGCTTTTAGGAGATCCTTCGCTTCGCTCAGGACCCCGTTTCGACCTGGACCTGGTAGTCGAGGGCGATGCGGTGAAACTGGCTCAACAAGTGGCGGAAACCAGCCAGGCCAAGCTGCTGGCCCACCACCACTTTGGCACCGCCAAGCTCAGATATGAGGATTTCACCCTGGACCTGGCGACGGCACGAAAGGAAACCTATGCCAGACCGGGAGCATTACCCACGGTTACCCCGGGCACCCTCAAGGATGACCTCGTCCGTAGAGATTTCTCTATCAATGCTATGGCTATATCCCTGGCTGCAAAAGATTACGGGGAGTTGGTCGACCCCCATCAAGGTAAAAACGACCTGGAGCACTGTCTCATTCGCATTTTGCATCCCGGAAGCTTCAGCGACGATGCCACCAGAATGTTACGGGCCGTCCGCTATGAACAACGGCTGGGTTTTGAGCTGGAAACACAAACCGCTCGCTTACTTAAACGGGATATTCCTAGTCTGGATACCATAAGCGGCGACCGAATCAGGCACGAGCTAGAACTGATATTTAAGGAAAAACAGCCGGAATTGGTTATCAACCGGCTTGGCAAATTGGAAGTGCTGCCCAGAATAAACCCCTTCCTCAAAGGCGATGGCTGGCTAGCTGAGAAATTCGACAAGGCGCGGCGGCTGAAGAAGCCCACCCAATTGCCCTCGCTCTATTTCTGTCTTCTTATTTATTCGTTTAGCGAAAGGGACCTTGAGCAATTTCTCGCCCGTCTTAACATATCGGCAAAATTATCCCGAGCCATGCGCGATACGCTCCGCCTCAAGACCAGCCTGCCCCTCCTGGACAACTCTTCCCGGAAACCCAGCGAGATTTATTATCGGCTCCGGGAATATGAGCCGGTGGCGATACAGGCAAATGCCCTAGCTTCAGAATCTCCAACGGCGCAGCGTCATCTCCAACTATTTCTCACAAAACTGCGCTATGTCAGGACTACCCTCAACGGGGAAGAGCTAAAAAAACTGGGCATCTCCGCCGGACCGGAGATGGGACAGGTCCTCCAGATATTGCATAAGGCAAAATTAGATGGAGAGGTCCGCACCAGGGCCGACGAAAAAAAGCTAGCCCTCTCTTTATCACTGAAGCTAGAACGGTAAAGGCGGAAGAAGACGCAAAATTGCCTCGCCGAGGTAGCAGGCTAAAAGATACTTGCCCAATTTTCCGGCCCAGCAAGGCAAAAGAAACTTCCATAACGGTACTTTAGAGGCTCCGGCTATAAGCCCGGCTATGTCAACCGGCAATATTGGTTGCAGAGAGATGAAGAAAATCCCCCAGGGGCCATATCTCGCCATCCAACCTGCCAGCCTTGCATATCCCGGTGCGTTCTCAAAGTGCACCATTCTCTTTCCCAGGTAGCCGGCATAATAAGCAGTTATTTCCCCCAGAGCACCAGCTACGCTGCCTACCAAAGCTACAAGAAAAGTATCAAAGTACCTTGATGCTGCTATCATTAGGGCAAGATGAGGATATGTCACCGGAATAAGGACAGCCGCGTTGGATAGCAAGGTGATTCCAAAGATAACCAAATAAGCTGTGGTAGCCAATTTCTCTATTGGGATATTGAAATAACGCATTAAATATGGAAACGAAAAGACAAAGCCGACACTAATACCAGCGAGGATGACAATGTAGAGCACTAGCCTGAACCATTTCTTTTCCTTCAGCCTTCTAATTTGCTTCAGCCTTTCTATTACCATTAAATTACCTAACTATCCTGGGAAACAAAATGCCAGGTAGCACTCCAATCTTTGCTTTTTCAGGCGTGAAAACAACTCACCGGCTTCTTCCTCCCGTGGGAAAAAAGTAAAAAGACATGGTCCGGAGCCAGCGAGATAGACTCCCGGGGCTCCAGCCTCTTCCAAAATCTTCCGATATTTATCCAGCCCGGGGAAGAAACCGAAGGCTATTTCCTCGAAGACATTGAACATAAGACTACGGTCAAGCATTTTCCCTCGCTTCAAAGATGCCAAGGCTGCCTGAACAAACTGGCCTCCAGTGAAATCAGCAACGCGTAAATTATTATACATTTGCTTCGTTTTGCCCGGGATTTCAGGTACTGGCGGCACCAGTAACACAAAACTGGTTGCAGGTAATGATGGCAGGGGGGTTACCCTTTCCCCCTCCCCCTCTACCAAAGCCGTGCCTCTATGAATAAAGAAGGGGACATCCGAGCCCAGCTTGGAGGCTAAACGGACCAGCTCAGAAAGCGGCAACCCCAATCCCCAGAGCCCATTCAGAGCTAAGAGGGTGGCAGCGGCGTCGCTGCTGCCACCACCCAATCCCACCCCCCAGGGTATATGCTTGCGAAGCTCGATTCGGGCTCCCAAATTACATTTTGTGTTTTCCTTAAGCAAGGTGGCTGCCCGTGTTACCAGGTTATCGCGCTTCAGGCTGGGTTCATCACATTCAAAGCATATTTCCTCGTCTAATTGAAAATTGAGGACATCGCATAAGTCTATTGCCTGAACGATACTGGAGATTCGGTGATAATCATTATCCTTGCCCAGTACCTCGAGGACAAGGTTTATTTTAGCCGGGGCATAAACAGTCAACATTGTAATCCTTTAACTACTCACCCCCAATATCATTCTGGGAAGCATGGCGACCGAAGAATCTCGGAGATCCTTCGCTTCGCTCAGGATGACACAAGAAGGGAGCAAAGATTTTCCAGAGCTCCCTCCACTCCTCCAGGCTCAGAGTTTCCGCCCGCCGTTTAGCTTCTATGCCGGCCTGCTCCAGTAAGGCAGCAACCTGGCCGGGCGGCATCTCTAAAGAGTGAGCCAGGGAATTGCGAAGCTGCTTACGAGGAGCGCTGAAACCATGCATAACTATATCAAAAAAACCAGCGACATCGGATACCCCTGATTGAATCAGGGGCGGCCGGGAGTAAACATCCAGGCGTAAAATAACCGAATCCACCTTGGGCGGGGGGAAGAAACTTGCCGCCGGTACATAGGATATAATAGCGGGCTTACTATAAAACTGAGCCTTGACACTGAGCAATCTCATCTTACCGGGGGCAGCAGCAATAGCTTCACCAACTTCCTTCTGGACCATTACCACCATCTCCGAGGGCCGGGGCTGCGCTTCGAGAAAATGACTCAATACCGGTGAAGTAATGTAATAAGGAAGATTAGCGATAACTTTATAGCCCCGGGCAAGTTCGGAGGCGGTTAAATTATCTTGCAGAAGTTGCCGGGGGGTAACCTTGAGTATATCAGCATGGATAATTTTGACATCAGGAAAGGCGACCAGTCGTTTTTTCAGCAGGGCAACTAATTTGGCATCGAGCTCAACTGCAATGACCATGGCTCCTCGTTTGGCTAACCCTCCAGTTAGTATGCCCAGGCCCGGACCTACCTCGACTACAATATCCCCGGGGCTAAGCTCGGCAGCAGATAGAATACGTTCTAATACAGCTTCATCTATAAGGAAATGCTGTCCTAACCTTTTCTGGGGTTTGAAGCCAAGTTGGCGAATTAATTGCCGGTACAAAAGCCTTATCCAAACAATTGGGAGAAATGATTTAAGCCAGGCTTGCTCTGGTCAAGAAATTCTTGCTTTATGTCAACCAGCGTTGCCTCATAACCCACCTGCGCTGGTATTTGAGCTATGCCACTGCCCATAGTCCCTGAACCAATAACGCATATTTTCCCTATTGCCACATTCATAGTCCTTAAAATGTCTGTAAGCCGTGCACCTCCTCTCGATTCCCAAACCGGAAAGCTATCTCTGCCAGCTAGCTCCAGACAGGCACCTCTATGTCACACTGGAAATACTATTTACCGCTGCTTCCTTCCGGACCTGACGGGTTTCATAGCCTCCAGTTGCACAGAACCCGACCATCAACACCGCTCAGCAAAAACAAAATCTCCCCGGCCGTGAACCTCAAGCAGGAATTCAGCCCCGCTATAGCGGTTTTCGGGTACAGGGCACCGCTAGTTCCCCGCCTAGCACGGCTCGTTTATGATGTTAGCAATAAGTATTCACTACGTCAACATTAAACTTGCAGAGCTTGATTAACAATCCGGGTTGACTAACTATCGGGTAAGCCAGTAACATAAATGAGTTTGGGAGGTAAAGATGATTAAAAGCTTTAATGGCAAGACACCCCAGGTAGCTGATTCAGCCTTTGTCAGTGAAGCCGCTTATGTTATAGGTGATGTAGAGATTGGCGAAAACTCCAGCGTGTGGCCCGGAGCAGTAATCAGGGCGGATATTGGCAAGATAAAAATTGGCAAGAGTACCGTTGTTGAGGATAACTGCGTCATTCATTCGGGGTCACCAAACTTGCCTCCCGTAGCGGAGGCTAACATCGGGGACAATGTCATCATCGGTCACGGCGCTGTTTCTAATGGCCGTAGAATCGGGAACAATGTGATTATAGGTATGAATGCTACCGTCCTCCACGATGTTGAGATTGGCGACAATTCCATAATTGCTGCCGGTTGTGTAGTTACAGAAAAGATGAAAATTCCCGAAAATTCATTTGTTACCGGCGTGCCCGGAAAAATTAAGAGAACGGTCACCGCCGAGCAGTTATGGTGGTCACAGAATAGCCCGGCAATTTATCGCGAACTAGCCCAGCGCTATAAGCGCGAAGGACTCTAGAGCCATCAGAGTCTTGACAATTTCCGGCGGATGGCATATGGTTACATGGTTTTGTAAAGATTTTGAAGAAACTAAGCTATTACAGCTAGCTAGCCAGCTTTGAAATAGAATCCCTCTCAAGAGAGAAGCTGTTTATGCGGTAAAGTATGAAGTTTCTAATTACAACGGTGGTCGCTTACCTGGCTTATCTTATACTCACTATTGGTAGCGGCACCGTTTTTTTATGGAGTAGAGAAGAGCTTATCGTCGGGGCAGTGTTCGCTGTGATAGCCGGTGCCCTGCTCAAGAACCGGTTCATCGGCAAGGACCTGCGCATGCTGAACCCGAGGCGGTGGTTTACCTTCCTCGTTTACCTGTTCCCCTTCTTCTTTGCCATGGCCAAGGCCAACGTTGACGTGGCCTACCGCGTCATCACCGGGCGGATTAATCCGGCCATCGTGAAGATAAATCCCAACCTGAAGAACGACATGTCACTTACCTTACTGGCCACTTCCATCACCCTCACGCCGGGAACGCTGAGCGTCGATGTCAAGCCGGAAACCAATGAACTGTATGTACACTGGATAAATGTTGACCCCGAGGTGCTCAAGGACATGCCGAGAGACTACCATCCGATATGCGGCAGTTTTCCTGACTGGGCGAGGAGAATCGCCGGATGAATTGGCTTCCGACGCTCATAGCTATGGCGGTGTGTATTGTCATCGTTGTGATACGTGTCTTTATCGGGCCAGGGGCGCCGACGAGGCTGGTGGCTTTCGACACCGCCAACACTCTGGTGGTGACCAGTCTGGTCATTGTGGCCATGATGTTCAATCATGCTATTTTCGTGGATGTAGCCATCGTGTATGCTTTGCTCTCGTTTGCCATGACGCTGTATGTAGCCAAATACATTCAGGGGGACAAGTTTTAGTGGAGGCGCTGAACACAGTAAGCTATGTATTCATAGGAATTGGCCTTTTTTTCAATTTTGTCGGGGCCTTCGGTCTCCACCGCTTTCCCGATGTATACACCAGGCTGCATGCCGCTACCAAATGCACCACCTTTGGCGCCATTTTCCTTATCCTGGCGGTAATCATGCAGTCCGCGGGAATCTGGGCACAGGGAGGAACTTCTCAGTCTGTAATGTGCATACACTCGGTACTGGCACTGGTGGCGCTGCTGGTCACCAATGCCACCGGCGCCCATGCTATGGCCCGGGCAGCACATCGCAGCGGAGAGAAGCCCGCCAGGGCGGTGGTGGATGACCTGGAAGGGAAAAAGAATGACTGAAGCTGGAGTTCTGCATATCATTATACCAGCGGCACTGGTCGTCTGTGCCATACTTGTCGCCGTATATCGGGACTTACTCTATTCAGTCGTAGCGCTGGCTGTGCTGAGCCTATTGTTAGCCTTTGAGTTTTATCTTTTGAAGGCTCCGGACGTGGCCATTGCTGAAGCAGGAATCGGGGCAGCTGTGACCGCAGCTATCTTTATCATCACCATCAGAGCGACCAAGCGTATGGAGTGAATGATGAGAACAGTTACCGGGTTGATTTTGCTGCTTGTTCTGGTAGCCTTTCTGGTGAGCGGGATGCTGCTCATTCACCCCTTTGGCAACCCATCTCCGACCGATATGGACGATTATATAATTGAGAACGCCCAAAACCAGACAGGGAGCAACAGCGTGGTAGCGTCGGTGGTCTTTGACTACCGCGGGTTTGATACGCTAGGGGAGGCCACGATACTGTTCACAGCGGTGACCGGGGTGTTGCTTCTGTTACGAACAGTAAAACACAAGAAGGAGAACCCTTAATGCTGTCCAAGATTGTGCGCACCGTAGCCAACCAGCTTATCGTGTTTATCCTCATCTTCGGCCTGTATGTTATTGCCCATGGACATCTGACCCCGGGTGGAGGCTTTCAGGGTGGGGCTGTCGTCGTTTCCGGTGTGGTCATGTTGCTGGTGGCTTTCAGCTCTAAGGACTTTAAAAAATCGCTGCGTGAGCGTCTTTTAACAATAATGGAAAGCACCGGGGCCTTAATCTTTGCCATCCTGGGTTTTGGCGGGTTAGGCACTGTCTTTTTCTACAATTTCCTGGTGGGCTCGCCCATCTTCGGCAGGATTCCTCCTACCGGTCCTGGTCCGGGGGATTTCTGGACAGGAGGGTTCATTCCCCTGATGAACTTCGCTGTGGGCCTTAAGGTGATAGCCGGCCTTTCAGCAGTGATCCTGGCTATCGCACTATTTGCCCGCGGAGAGGAGATGGAAGAATAATGGAGCACATTGCTCACAATTTCCCCTTTATAGCGTCAGCGCTGCTGATGGGGATAGCGTTTTATATAATCTTATTCAAAAAGAATTTGATTAAGCTCATTATGGGCATTGGCATGCTGTCGTCGGGGGTTAATCTATTTATCGTGGCGCTGGGTTACCGGACAGGAGGGAACGCCCCTATTTATACCGATGTGCCACCAGGCCCCATGGTCCTGTCCGTGCCTCAGGCACTCACCCTGACCAGTATCGTCATCAACGTTGCCGTTTTAGCCTTGATGCTAACCATGGTGATACACACTTACCGCCATACCGGAACCCTAGATTCAGAAAAGTCGAGAAGGTTGAAAGGATAGTGATTTGGCTGCTCTGATAACTCACTCCCCCATCCTGATTATAGCCATACCTCTAGTGGCAGCATTTTTAACACCACTAATAGGTATGGCAAGTAGAAAAGCCAGAAATACACTTGTAATAGTTAGCCTGGCATTTGTAGTATTTCTGGTTTTCGCTCTGGCAAGGGATATCTCCATCAATGGAATCCACGTTTATACCCTTGGTGCCACTTCTCCCGGGCAAACCATCCCAACAGGATTCATGGTACCGGTGCGGATAATTCTGGAAGTGGATGGCATGTCCGTGTTCTTTGGCATAATCTGGGCGATTGTGTCCTTAGCTGCAGCTATATATTCTCTTTCTCATATAGCAAGTGAGACAGGGCAGACCAGGTTCTACACTCTCTTGTTGCTTATGGTAACCGGCGGTTTTGGAATGATGTTCACCGGCGACTTATTCAATTTGTTTGTCTTTCTAGAAATAGCTTCCATTTCTGGGGGGGCACTGATAGCTTACAGAACCAAGTATGCCGATACCCTAGAAGGCGGATTCAAGTACATAGTCGTATCTGCCATTGCGGGACTGATGGTTCTATTCGCCACTGGTATACTTTATGCCCAGTATGATTCGCTCAATATAGCAACTCTCGCTCAGGTAATTCAATATACAACATTAGATAAGATAGCCTTAGCCTTGTTATTAATAGCGTTTGCTATGAAAACGGGGATGGTGCCGTTACACCTGTGGTTTCCTGATGCCTATTCCGTTGCCCCGGCTAGCATAACCGGCATGCTGGTAATAACAAGCCACGCTTGCATGTATGCTGCATTCAGAGTTTGTTTCACCCTGTATGGAGGTGTGATAGACGCACCTGTGGTGGGCTGGATAATAATAACCTTTGGGCTACTGACCATGTTTGTTGGAGTTACCATGGCTGTCTTTCAGAAAGACGTCATGCGGTTCATGTCCTATCATGCTATTTCTCAGCTTGGGTATATGTGGGTCGGAGTAGGTGTGGGGCTGGCTGTCTTAGGCAACACGGAACTTCTAGCTACCTATGGTAGAGACGCTATGAGTGGAGGTATTTTCCATATCTTGAATCATGCCATGTATAAGCCACTTCTATTCTTTACTGGTGGTGCCCTGTTCCATTACACCGGTACCAGAGACCTTACTAAAATGGGTGGCTTAGCCCACAAGATGAAGTGGACTACTATACTATATATAATTGGGACCCTGTCCATTTCCGGTATCCCTCCTCTCAACGGATTTTCATCAAAAATACTAATCTATGAGTCTGTGTACCAATTCCATCCAATCCTTACTGTAACAGGTATAATAGTCTCAATCCTGACTCTGGCATCCTTTACCAAGGCTTTCCATTCGGCATTTATGGGAGCGGAACTGCCTGAATATAAAAAGGTGAAAGAGGTTCCGAAGTCCATGATAATCGGCATGGTAATACTAGCCGCGGGCATTGTCTTCATTACTCTGTTTCCATCGCTAATTGTTAACTGGGCAATTCACCCTGCTGCCGATGCCTTGATAGACCAGGGAGCGTATATCAACGCAGTTATGGGAGCTGTACCATGACGTTCATCTTTGAATCTGGTTACACTTTCTGGAATCCTCTCATCTGGATCATTGTTTTTCTAGTAGTGGCGATAATAGTCTACTTCTTCAGGAGGAGAGGACAGAAGGGATATAAGAAGGATACGGATCAAGCGCGAATCTTCCTATGTGGAGAAGAAGTTCCCGAAGCAGAGGAGCGCCACATAAGGGTAGGCAACATATACTGGGGATTCTTTGAAACGCTCAAGGAATACTATAAGCAGATCCTAAGGGTCCATACTGGAATAATAAATGACTATATACTCTGGTTCGTAGCTGTTACGGTCGTAAGCGCCATAATACTAGTTATCGCCGGGCTGGCTAAGTAGTCTAAACTAATATAGGAGAGATATTTGAGCTTAAAGGCATTTAAAAGAGCATTGTGGGTCTACCACCTTAACACGGGCTCATGCAATGGCTGCGATATCGAGATTCTGGCCGTGCTTACTCCCCGCTACGATGCCGAGCGCTTTGGCATCAAGCTGGTGGGCTCACCCCGTCATGCCGATGTATTACTGGTGACGGGTCCGGTGGTTAAGCAGATGGTGCCGCGAGTCGAGCGTATATACGAACAAACACCTGACCCCAAGCTGGTCATGGTAGTTGGTAACTGCGGCACAGAAGGGGGTGTGTTCTACGAATCGTATAGTTTGGCGGGACCGATAGACCAGATTATACCCGTGGACGTTTATGTCCCCGGCTGCCCGCCG
Source organism: Dehalococcoidia bacterium (assembly GCA_036514775.1). Lineage (GTDB taxonomy): Bacteria > Chloroflexota > Dehalococcoidia > GIF9 > AB-539-J10 > RBG-13-51-36. The sequence goes on from DATBWO010000124.1 coordinate 19,564, forward strand.
AGGCCGGAGGCCATTATTCACGGTGTAGTCATGGCCTGGGTGAAGCTGGAAAAGCTGGCCAAGCAGGAGGTGGCTTAGTGGAGAGGCTTACCCCGCAGGCCATCATCGATAGTTTCAGCAAGGAGCTGGGCGATGGCTTTGTCAGCGGTTCGGTCTACGAGCGCGAGGTCGCCGTCAAGAAGAATAAGTTCCGCAGCCTCTGGGTCGAGGTGAAAAAGAGCGCCTTCCGCAACGCTGTTGAGCACATCTGCCGCCTCCAGGAATACCCCCACCTGGCCATTATCTCCTCGAGCGACCTGGGCGCTGAGGTAGAGCTCATCTACCACTTCACCATTTACTATGGCCATCACCTGGAGGAGTTGAGCTTGGGACTGCGGGTGAAGCTGCCCAAAAGCGACCTGAGGATACCCACGATTACCGACCTCATCCCCGGGGCACTATTCACCGAGCGCGAGACCCAGGAAATGATGGGGGTAGAGGTGGTCGGTATCCCGGATAAAAGACGATTATTCCTGTCTGAGGATTTTCCCGAAGGTGCTTATCCCTGGAGAAAAGATGAGAAGGGCCCGCCGAGTGACATACTTAGGATTCTGCCGGGAAGGGAGCAAAAATGATACAGGAGGAGACGAAAAAGGCAACTTATACCATCCCTGTAGGTCCAATCCATCCGGCGCTGAAGGAACCGATTCGGCTAGCTCTTACCGTTGATGGGGAAGAGATTGTGGATGTGGATGTCTTTGTGGGACAGGTTCACCGCGGTATCGAGTGGCTTGGTATGAATAGAAATAATCCTATCCAGAGTATATACCTAGCGGAACGGATATGCGGTATCTGTAATATATGTCACCCGTTTTCATTCGTTATGGCTGTCGAGCAAGCTACTGGAATCACTCCACCGCCGCGTGCTGAATATATAAGGACGATTACCGCTGAAATGGAGCGTATACATTCCCATCTACTGTGGGCTGGGGTTGCCGCTCATGAGATTGGCTTTGATACTATTTTTTATCTTGCCTGGCGAGTCAGGGAAGAGATAATGGATTTAATTGAATACGTGACCGGAAACCGGGTTACCAAGGCTATGTTTCAAATTGGCGGGGTGCGGAGAGACATTACTGAAGAGCAATTTCCCAGGATTAGACAATCCCTGGATTACTATAAGAGCATATTTGCCCAGCTAAAAAAGGTATTCTTAGACGATATAACAATACGGATGCGGACAAGAAATGTAGGCATCCTGAAGAGGGAAGATGCGTTGAAACTGCTCACGGTTGGACCATCAGGTAGGGCAAGCGGCGTCCCCAAAGATGTGAGGCAGGACCAGCCTTACGCTGGCTATGCCGATTTGGATATCAAAGCCATAACTCCAGATATAGTCACCGGGACTGTAGTCGGCGATGTCTATGACCGGATTATCGTTCGATTACTGGAGGTTAAGCAGTCGATTGAAATCATTGAGCAGTGTTTGGAGAAAATGCCACCCGGTCCGATACTGGCACAACCAAAGACGGCGGTACTTTTAAAGACGCTGACCAAGGCAGAAGGTGAAGGTGTCGGGCGAGCCGAAGCACCCAGAGGTGAAGTCGTACATTATGTTCGTATGGAGGCTGGACAGAGCACCCTGGCCACCTGGAAGGTAAGGGCACCCACCTATGTTAACCTGATGGCAGTTCCCACTATACTCAAAGGTATGCAGATTGCCGATGTGCCTATTACCTTTGCCTCCCTTGACCCTTGTATGTCCTGCACCAACCGCGTTGTGATAACGGACAGAGCCGCCGGCCGGAAGTCAGTGATGGACTACGAGGAACTCCACCGACTTTCCGTAGAAAAGACGAAAGAGATGCAACGATGAACTTACTGGGAGAGAATATCTGAATGAACGTCGCGACTATCATTGCTGGCTCCATCATGTTGGTGTTACTCGGCGGCTTTTTCAGTATGCTCTACCGCGGTATTGACCGCAAGCTGGTGGCACATATGCAGGGGAGGGTGGGGCCTCCCCTAGTACAGCCCTTCCGAGACGTGCAAAAGCTGCTCATAAAAGAGAATATCATCCCTGACGGGGCTGTATCGTGGCTTTTCAACGCTGCCCCGTTTATTTGTCTGATAACTTCGGCTTTACTGTTGCTCTACATACCTATGTTTGGACAGAAAGCACTTCTAGGCGGATTTGGTGATGCACTATTAGTAGTATATTTGTTGATATTACCATCTCTGGCTTTTGCCGCAGGCGGTTTTGCCTCCAGTTCACCGTATGCCACCGTGGGGGCACAGCGGGAGATGGTTCTCTTGATGAGCCTTGAATTCCCCCTGGCAGTGTCTGTAGTTTCTCTGGGCTGGCGCATAGGTCACGCTGCCACTGCCAATCCATTTATGTTCTCTACGATTGCAGAATATCCTATATGGAGTTTGGTTGGCCCCCTAGGAGTAATTGGCTCGCTGATTTTGATGTTTGCTCTCTTGGTGGCTACATCCGGTAAATCTGCCAAGGTGCCATTTGATATGGCCGAGGCTGAGACTGAAATCGCTGGTGGAATACTGGTTGAGTATTCGGGCAGAAACCTGTGTTTGTTCTACCTCGCTGACATAATCAAGGCTTTTGCAGTGTCAGCGTTGGTAGTAGCTCTATTCATCCCATATAACCTCTCTTCTCTAGTTGGAATTGGTGCGCCAGTCCCCGCTGGCATAGTGGATGGCTTATTCTTTCTGGTCAAGGTCTTTGCTGTGATGTTCATCAGTATATCTGTGATACGTACGGCAATGGCACGATTTAAGATAAGTCAGGCAAGCTGGGTCTACATAATAGCCTTGACCATCATCAGTCTCATCGGTCTGATACTGATAGCAGTCGATTTGATGGTGTAGTGAAAATGTTTGAAGCAGCAAGAACGATATTAAAACAGCTCTTTCTAAATCCGGCGACAAACAAGTTTCCGGCAAAATATGCTCCAGCATCAACCATTCAATTCCTAAACAGTGTTACAAAAGGCGAATTGAAGATGATTCCGCCGGTACCAGTGCCGCCTAAATTTCGAGGGAAAATCGCGTACAATAAGGAGAGGTGTACCGGATGCAGGTTGTGCATTGATGTCTGTCCGACAAGAGCCATAGAATTTATACCCGAAGAGAAAAAGGTGAAAATATTCGTCTCCAGATGTTGCTTCTGCGCTCAGTGTGTTGAAATCTGCCCACCGGGAGTGCTGGCTATGACGGAAGAGTTTCTACTCGCCAACTATGATAAGTACGCCGACGAACTGGTCATCGTTGACAGCGGCGAGCTACCGGGCTCGAAGAAAAAAAAGAAGGCGGATGCCGGAGCCGCCGAGTGAGGCCTGAAGGAATCCCTTCCCTCAGGATAAACCGAGCAGTAAGAGGAAAGCTTTCCCAAAATTCCCCTCTTAAGATAAGAGGGGCAAGGGGAGTTATGAAAGAGAGAGCCTTTACCCCAGCAGCGGAATTTCAGCTATCCGCCCTTCCAGAATAGCCTCAGCCAGTTTCTTCACACTTTTGCGCACCGCCTTTGAAATGCGCTCACCCGTCTCTGTCCGCTCAGGCTGAACGCCGACAAGCAGGACCTTTCCGCAGAATTCCTCTACATAAGATATAAACATGGAGAGGGGCATGCTGTGTGTGGAAAAGGACAAAACGCTGATTTTCTCCGGCGTGATTGTGCGCAGAGCCCCGGTGGGTAAGCCCATATCGGCGGCATCTACCAGTATCAATAAGTCCGGCCGGTGCTGGCGGATAACCGAAGTATAGCTTTCCGGAGCAGTGCCCGCATCTATGGCCATAATCTCAGTGGGGAGGAGAGCCTTGGCTCTGTGCCGTCTCTGGTTGAGCATGTCAACCACACAGACGCCGGCGGCGTCATCGCCGCCCAGCCGGTTGCCGATGCCCAGGACTATCGTACCGCTCATCTCTCCCCATGATTGATTACTGTCAATTACAGTTGCTTCCGTGAGCATTCTATTCCGACTTCTCACCTTTTAGCAACAAGGCTGTTCTACACAACTAGCACTGCTACCTCTCAGCCGTTGACGAGCCCTTGTTGTGGATGCTAACATTCCTTGTTTTTAGCAGTGCGGTTTACTTCACCGAAGAAATCATGGTGCCATTGAAAAATCTCAAAACAAGGAGGGCCTCATGGCTTATGAGAATTTAATTGTAGGACGGGAGGACAATATCGGCATAATCGCCCTGAACCGGCCGCCGGCAAATCCCATCAATCTGGCTGTGCTCAATGAGCTGGATGCAGTGCTGACCGAGTGGGAAAAAGATAAAGCAGTGAGAGCCATAATCATCACCGGCGCCGGCGAGAAGGTATTTTCCGCCGGCTTTGACGTGAAAACAATCGGGACGTCTGAGGGTGCGAAGGCTGCAGTCCGGGGGCGGGAAGTGTTCAGACGCATCGAGAGGTATCCCAAGCCTGTAATCGCTGCCATGAATGGCTCTGCCTTCGGTGGTGGTTGCGAGTTGGCCATGTCCTGCCACTTCAGGATAATAGTTAACTCTGAGCGGGTGACAATAGGACAGCCCGAAATTGACCTGGGTATTGTGCCTGGCTGGGGCGGCACCCAGCGGTTGCCCCGGCTGGTGGGTAAGACCAAAGCTCTGGAAATGCTTTTGCTCTCCACCAGAATCAGCGCCCCCGAGGCTTTGAGCATCGGGCTTATAACCAGGATGTCTCAGCCGGGGCAGTTGATGAATGATGCTAAAGAAATCGCCAGAACGCTGGCGAAAAAGGCACCGATTACTGTACAAATAATCCTCGACATAGTCACCCGCGGACTCGAGACCACCCTTGAACAGGGTCTGAAAATAGAAGAGGAGGGTTGGCATCGGGTAGAAAATACGAAGGATGCCAAGGAGGGCATAAAAGCGTTCATCGAGAAGCGAGAGCCGGTGTTCACCGGTGAATAGCCCCGACTTTGTCGGGGGCAAAAAAGTTAAAATGAGGGTTTAACATGAAGGTTGAAGAAATCAAGAAAATTGCAGTCATGGGGGCCGGTGACATGGGACACGGCATTGCCGAGGTGGCGCTGCTCGCTGGCTACAAGGTAGCAATGCGGGACATCGAGCAGAGATTTATTGACAAAGGGCTTTCCAGAATCAAGGAGAGCCTGGATAAGCTCGCGGAAAAGCAGAAAATCACCGAAGAGAACAAGAAGGCGATGCTGGCTAATATCCAGACCTTTATTGATATTGCCGAGTCTGTTAAGGACGCTGATTTTGTTATCGAGGCCGTTCCCGAGATTATGGACCTCAAGAGGCAGGTTTTCCAGGCCCTGGATGCCGCCGCTCCCAAACATGCCATACTGGCTTCCAATACTTCCACTATGAGCATCACGGAGATTGCCTCGGTTACGAAGAGGCCCAAGCAGGTCGTCGGCATGCATTTCTTTAACCCGCCTGTCCTCATGAAGCTCGTCGAGGTCATAAATGGGAAGAAGACAAATAAGGCGACAATGCAAGTGACATATGACCTGGCGTTGAAGATGAACAAGATGGCAGTCAGGGTTGAGAAGGACTCCCCCGGATTTATCTATAATAGAATCACCGCGCCAACTCAAATCCTGCTCGGTCGCATGGTGGAAAGGGGCGTGGCTACCCCGATGGAAATTGATGCCCAGGTTAAAAAGGCTGGTGCGCCTATGGGACCATACGAATTGATGGACTACATAGGGCTGGATGTCAGCTATCACATCGCTCGCAATTTTTCGGACAGGCTCTCCCGCGACCACGAGCCGGCCGCCTGGCTCAAAGCCAAGGTTGACGCTGGTGAGCTGGGGAAGAAAACGGGGAAAGGCATTTACGACTGGTCTAAAGGCCGGCCGGAGATAGACTTATCCCAGGCGAAAGACGATTTCGACCCTGATGTCTTCACTGCCCTTCAGGTTAACGAGGCGACCAAACTCCTCGAGGAAGGAGTAGTCAAGAGTCCGGACGACATTGACAAGGCTATGGTTAATGGTGGCGGTGTGGCGCTCGGTCCCTTCCAGCTTGCCCGGGGAATAGGGTACGATAAATTATCCAAAATATGCGCAGAGCTTGCCAAAAAGTTTGGTGTCAAAGTATTCCAGCCCACTAAGACGTTAGAGCAGTGGGGACGGTCTTAAAACCAGCCGGCATTATCACCAACTTCACCCAGATATAAACAGCGCCAGCAATAAAAGCTGGCGCTTCTAATTTTCTTGGTGGAGGCGGGGGAGAGTTGAACTCCCCGTCCAAAAGAAGGTTGCCAGAATATCCTACAGGCTTAGTCAGCTCCTTTTATCTCGTCTAGCTTTCATCTGCTGACCGAGTCCAGCCAGACCAGCCAATTTTTCTTAGCCAATCCCTATCGGCATCGAGATTGGAGCGCCTCGATTTTTCTGAAACCTAATCCCAAACTTCGAGGAGAGCTCGGGCTAGATTGAACCGTTAAGCGTAAACAGGTTCCTCAGTTATTTTTTGCCACCTGTTTTATGAGGTTAGTGGCACCTCAGCCTGCAATTCTGTAGGCCTCCCCCTGTCGAAACCACACGCCCCCCTATTTCAGCCTGCTTTCCCATCACCCCCTTCTCCGCTTCAGCGCCCGGTCCATCTCCCTTTCTGCATCCCGACGGGCAATAGTTTCCCTTTTATCGTAAGCTTTCTTCCCCTTGGCCACCCCCAACTCTACCTTAGCCACCCCATGTTTAATATACAGCTTAAGGGGCACTAAAGTCAAACCCTTCTGCACAGCCTTGCTGGCAAGGATATCAATCTCTTTTTTATGCAGAAGAAGCTTGCGAGGCCTGATTGGCTCATGAGTGTTATAGCTGGCAGCATCATAGGAAGCAATGTGGCTATTATAGAGCCACAGCTCACCATTTTCCGGCTTGGCATAGGCATCACTAAGATTTACCTTGCCTGCCCTGATGGATTTAATCTCAGACCCCTTGAGGACGATTCCTGCCTCAAAGCTCTCCTGAATATGATAGTTGTGGTAAGCTTTGCGATTAACGGCTATTACGCTGGAACCTTTTGCCATATGGCAATTTTAGCACCGGGACATAGGGCGAGCAATCTATGGCGCACTTCCTGAACAAAGTCACCTGAAGCAATCTCCAGCACAACAGGAGGATGCTTGAAGAGCAAAAGACGGGAAATCCTAAATCCCGAGCCTTGCAGGGGAAACTCTAAATCCTAATCTCTAAATTCTAAAAAATATCAAATAACCAAAATTCAATGGACTAAATAGTTTTGGAAATTGAAAATTGGAATTTGTTTAGTATTTGGCGCTTAGAATTTAGGATTTGAAGCGGAGCGCCTTTGGGATTTGAAATTTAGCTAATGGGATTGCCACGCCCCGACAAGTCGGGGCTCGCAATGACGATTCGAGTTGCTAAACGACCACAGTTATTCCTTTTTCTTTTCCAGTCCTTTTTCCTTAGCGAATGCCTTGGCGCGCTTACTTATCTCATCAGCTTTACTGAATAGTAAGATCATGCTAGCCAAGCATACCAGGAAAATGCCAATGCCGATAGGTGAGCCCCAATGAAGCGCCAACCATAGATTGTCCATTTATCCTCCTTTAATTGAACATCTAGTTTTATTACCAGATTGTATGTGTAGGCTTATAGCGAAGTCAATGGGAGCATCGCCAGAACCATCTCGCAACAAGTTGATTTACTAAAGGAAGAAGCTCTTTTAAAATGTAGTGGAGGGAAGGGGATTTTATTATAGAATATTACGTAGAACGCTATTTCTTGAGAAAGGAGCTATGCCATGAGCCATGCCGATAGATTTTACCTATTCGCAACTATTTTTCTACTTGTCGCCGCGATAGCTGGCGGCGTCATGTTAGCCATGCAGCACAACAGAAGCCAGCCTGTAGAAATCGTTCTGTCCCAAACAGAGCCTCCGGAGCAAAGCGGGGAGCTTTACATCGGCGG